>CAISWS010000209.1 GCA_903889265.1 uncultured Bacteroidota bacterium | reverse complement strand
AGGACAAATTGCGCTATTCTACAATCCTTCCAGATTAAGCAGCATGAAACGCTCCTTAAATTCGCCTGCAAAAAGCTTGGGCAGAATTTCAATACAGAATAAGGTAATATGAGATTTACTTCCAAATAGTTATAGAACCATTTGCGGCGGAATACCCTCAACAATTGGCAGATACCCGTTATAGCCAATACACATACCCTAACCCGGCTACAAATAACCTGCATATTAATTTAAGTTTAGATAAACCCGATGATTATACAATTACTATAATTACGGCTTTAGGTCAACAGGCGAAGCAATTATTTACGGGTAAAACAGGTGGCTTATCGGCTGATTATAATATCAGTAGCTTAGAGGGTGGTTTGTATTTTGTTGAGGCATTAAGCGCTGATAGCAGAAAAATAATTAAATTGTCTATAATCAGATAATTGGTATGAAAGGATATGTTACTATTGTAACGGCATTTCTCTTATTCAGTGCTACCGCATTTATTGAAAGCTGTTATGCTCAGACACCCACGCTATGGGGAATTACATCCGTCGGAGGGCAAAATAACCTAGGTACTATTTTCAGTTATGATTTAAACACAGGAAGTTATGCTGTTTGGTATAGTTTTGATAGTGCTTCGGGTATTAATCCAACGGGTTCGCTCTTACAGGCAAGTGATGGCTATTTATATGGAATGACCAATGCTGGTGGTACCTACAATAGTGGCACTATTTTCAGCTTTAACATCAGCGCCGATACTTTTAAAGTTGTGCATAATTTAGGGAACCCAAATGATAGCGATGGCATTGCTCCCTGGGGATCGCTTTTCCAGGCAGATAATGGTTTGTTGTATGGCATGACACAGTATGGCGGGGTACATAATAATGGAATTGTATTTAGTTATAATATTTTTACTGACGCGTATACACACGTACACAATTTTGGCCAGAGTGAGTATGATGGATTTGGGCCGTATGGTTCGATTATGCAGGCCAGTAACGGTTTGATTTATGGTATGACTTCAGAAGGTGGTGAGGGAGCTTCGGGTGTTATTTTTAGTTATGATTACAGCACGAATACCTATCGCATTGTATATAATTTCGGCTTTCACCATAATGATGGGGTATCACCTTTAGGGACACTTGTGCAGGCAAACGACAGTTTACTTTTAGGTTTAACCTATTTGGGCAACATTAATGGTGGTGGTACTATTTTCAGTTATAATATTTATACCGATTCTGAATATATATTATATAATTTTTCCATTTTTTTGAAAGGACAGGCCCCACGCGGTAGTCTTGCAAAAGCTAATAACGGCTTGTTTTATGGGACCACATATGACGGGGGCTACGATAGTGTGGGTGTAATTTTTGATTATGATATTATTGCTGACACAGTAGCTGATATGCACGATTTTGGCAGTAATAAGGATGGTGTTAACCCATTTGGATCATTGCTACAGGCAAGTAACGGTTTGTTGTATGGCACGACAGGATTGGGCGGTGACTATGATTCAGGAACACTTTTTAGCTATAATATTGCAAATGGAGAAGAAGTTATCGTACACAGCTTTAGTGGGCGCAATGATGGCTTTTTTCAAGTGGCGGATGTTATTGAAGTTGATTTTCCTACCGGGTTTATACAGTTATCATCTTTAAATGCGGAACTGAAAATTTACCCCAATCCAACAGCTAATACATTAACCGGCACCATTAATTCAAATTCTCTAAAAACATCTGGTAAAATTATTGCACCTGATGGTCGGGTATTGTTGGATAATATTTTAATGCAGCAGGGGAGATTTGAAATTGATGTTTCGGGGCTTTCTGCGGGAGTTTATTTGCTAGAAGTTACTAATGAAAGGAAAAGATTGATCAGGAAGTTTGTGAAGCAGTAAAATATTGAATTTAATATTTAACAATACTAGTCAGGATTTTAACATTCGTGTTGACGCCTTTTTTGAAATAACTTACTGATTATCAAAAATTTACTATTGCTTGAGAGCAATATGGGTTTACACATTTGGTTGTAAGCCCGTTGAATCTTGGTGGATGCTCTGCGTGAAGGATAGAAGTGTAAAGCCCGCAAGCGAGGCTTTGCGAGTGCGGACTTGCAACGGATAGCCTGACCCAAGGCTTTGCGAGGGACACGCCTAATTAATAAAAGCCAGATGCCGAAATTTGCCCCAAGCCCTGATGAGAATTTGTTGCCTGGAATGTGACCAGTATATGTGCTGAACTAGTTTTTTACCGGAGGAACACCTGTATTAAGGGCATCCAACTTTTTCTGATACTCTGCCACCTTTTCTTTATCGCCGATGCGCTGGTAGGTTATTATCATGTTTTGCAGGCCGATGGTGCTGTTGGGATAAAGGGAAAGCATTTTGTTAAGGGTTTCGATATTGTTTTTGTAGTCGTTCATCATACCATAGCAAATGGCGAGGTTAACCAAAGCCTCGGCTGAGGTGGGTTTTAACTCTACGGCGCGTTTCATGCATTTGAGGGCGTTTTCAAAATCGCCTTTTTGTCCGTAATCGAAACCCATTTTTTTATTCTCGAGGTATTCTTTATCGGCAGCATCGCCTGCAGAGTTGGCTTCTTCAGCGGGCATTAGGGTTAAATTAAGGCCGGTGTTTTGAATGTGTTTTTTTCTGTTGTTTAGCACTTCTTCGTCATAGGGATTCAGTTCAACCGCTTTATTGTAATAATAGGAGGCCAGGGCATGTTTATCGAGGTTTTCGTAAGCCAGGGCCAGGCAGGCATATGACTTAGGGTAATTGGGCGACTCCTCAATAGAGCGCTTGCAATATATAACAGCGGAGTCCAGGTTTTTGCCAGCATTTACATAGACCGATGCTATACCATAGTTAGCTTCAGGATTAAAATTATCAATGGCTAGGCTGATGCGGAATTGAGCCAGGCTTTTTTGGTAGAACTGTTGTTTTTTAACCGGGTCTTTTTCGTTGTTGCCCTGCTCCATGGTAATAAAAGCCAGGTGCAAGTGTGTTTGGGTTGAGTTGGGTGCCACTTCAACATCGTGATTGTAAAGAGAGATGTCATCGTACCAAACAGGGTTGCGCGAGAAGGTTTCGGCGCTGTATAAAATGAAAATGGCGGCAAGCGGTATGGAAAAAGCAACCCGGCCTAAAAATGCGGGTAGTTTCATTTCGCGGGATTGGAGGTCTGTACCGGTTATCCGGGCCAGCAACCAAACCAAAATAATGCTGAAGCCCAGGGCCGGTGCGTACAACATCCGTTCGGCTAAAATACCACCTTTAAGCAACACAAAGCCCATGGCGGGCGCCAGTGAAATACCCCATAGCAACAGGCCTAAGTTGAAAGGCGTTTTTTTGTTGAAGTTGCGGTATAGCAGGTACAAAACGCCGACCGCCATTAAAATACCCAGCCAGGTTTCGGATGAAGTCCAGCTGGTTGGAGGTAGCTGATTAAAAGCATAGTTATAACTAAGCGGGTACGGGAAAGTGATTAGCTTATTACACCATAAAAATATCATGAAGGATGATGGAAGTTTGGCGTTAAACATGGCGTAAGGGTAATTAACGGCATCGTTGAGGGTAACGCCTGAAAGAGTACCCAGCGCCCAAAACTTCTGCACCTGGAAGAGTGCAATTAAGACCAGAAATGGCAGGGTGCGAAGCGCAATTTGCTTAAACGAAAGCTGAGTGCTGAAGAATAAAATTACCGGCAGCAGAATAACGCCGGTAAGAGCGGTTTCTTTGGATAACAAGCCCAGGTAAAAGAAAATTGCCGAAACAACATAGAATGCTTTACGGGAGGATTGAGTGGCATATAAGAAGGCGGAAATGGCGATAATGATGTTGAGAAAGGCGAGTATTTCATCGCGGCTTTTGATGTTGGCTACTACCTCGGTGTGTATTGGGTGGGCGAGGAAAAGCAGTGTAACCAGAAAAGGGAAAATGGGATTATATTTTTTGAATACCTGCATAAGCAAAACGCAAACAAAAAAACCGGTAAGAGCATACAACAACACATTGCCGATATGCTCAATGTTGGGGTTGGAGGGGAAGAACTGGTTTTCGATGGCAAAAGTTACCAGTGAGAGCGGGCGGTAATATCCCAGGGTAACATTGCCGAAATGCCATACATCAATACTGAACAGTGATGGAATACCTTTAAAGCCATCGGTGATGAATTTGTTTTTGGTAATTACCATGATATCATCGAGCGCGTATCGGTTGGGTATGCTATTGGCATAAAGCAAAAAGCCAATAAGGCCGCAAGCTGCTGCCAGCCACCAATTGGGCTTAAAAATAGTTTCAGCAGGTTTGGATTTAACTGCTTTGGGTGTTGGTTTTTGTTTCATGTATTGCGCATAATATTACAAAAGAGGGACGAAAAGTTGAAGAAATACTGAGCCCCGGCTATGTATGCTGCCGCCTTTTCATTTAAACGGTAAATGGACTTGCTGACACGGCTGCTACTGCGAAGTACTGGCGCAAGTTCAAAAAAGCAGCGATTTGATAAAAATACGATTAAAAACCAACCGGCAGCAAACGAATGCGGCGGTTGGTTAAGTTGTAAACGATTGATTTTAAAATGATAGAGAATAAAAGCGGGCGTGCATAATATTAATCCTGTGGTTACGTTTAAATCATTCGTTAAGCGTAATTTTCGCAAAGTCAATAAATCGTTATTTAAATCCTATTTATAACCAAACCACAGATTCATGACCCAAAATGCACTCGACTTTATTGTTGCCAGGACAAACACCACCATTAACCGGTATAAGCCCGGTAACCGTCCATCGTTTGGATATTTTGTAGAGGATTTCCTGAATGGCCACGTGGACATTAAAGGTGATTTTGAAGAATTTATGAAAGTGCGTAACAGCTATTTTGATTATAGCCTTACTGCCCACCATTTAAAGTTTTTCTTTACCCGGCTTATTCCTGAAGTGCTGATACACAGTAAGAGCCAGGATGAACGAATTGTTAGGGAACACTATGACCGGGGCAATGATTTCTTTGCCGCATTTTTAGGGCCGAGGATGGTTTATACCAGCGGTTTCTTTTTGGACCCTGAAAAAGAAAGCCTTGAAATTGCACAGGACCGTAAAATGCAGATGGTTTGTAATAAAATGCTGATGCAAAAAGGTGATAGCCACCTGGATATAGGATGTGGATGGGGGACGCTGATTTCGTTTGCGGCAAAAAACTACGGCACCGACAGCACCGGTGTTACTATTGCACAGGATGGTTACGATTGGGGCACGCAGCAAATACAGGATTTTGGTGTAAGCAATAGTGCGCGTATTTTGCGTAAAGACTACCGCGATATACCCAAAGGACAGAAATGGGATAAGATATCGTGCCTTGAAATGGGCGAGCATGTGGGTATCCGCAAATTTAAGGGGTTTATTAAAACCATTTATAACATGCTTGAAGATGACGGCATGTTTTATTTGCAGCAAGCCGGTTTGCGGGCCAACCCGGGTATATTGGCAAAGGGCCCGCACTGGCAAGACCTGATTTGGGGCCTGTTTATGAGCGAGAATATTTTTAGCGGGGCCGACGCTTCAACGCCGCTAGGTTTTTTGATTGAATCGTTGCAGGATGCGAACTTTGAGGCGGTGCATGTAGAGAATATAGGCATACACTACTCGCACACCATTCATAAATGGTATTATAACTGGATGCGTAATGAGGCATATATTAATGAGCATTATGGCAACCGGTTGTTCCGCTTATACCAGTTGTTTTTACGCTGGAGTGTGGAAATAGCCAAACAGGGCAACTCAACCTGCTGGAGTATTACAGCACACAAAAACCTGGACCAGACCGACCGGGAGAAATACATTAAAAACACTCAATCGGGATTGCGTGCTGACCTTACCAGGCCTATTAATTTTGACAGGCCCTATACTGGTGTTTGGGCAGATTTGTATGGCATGAAACCAACGGCGAATACCCTGCATGTTGCAGCAGAACCGGTAGCGGTTGCGGCGCATTAGAAATTACTTTAAGCCTGTTATGGGAGGCGAAGTAATTATTAATATTTATAACCACAGGTGGCGCTTTATGTGCGGCCTGTGGTTTTTTTATTTGCATAACGGATACTTTGGGTGTCTTTTTTCGCTTTTCGATTAAAAATTATTAGGTTCATTAAATCAAGTTGAATTAACAATAATTTACAGGCATGACAAGAGAAGAGTGGTTAAGGCTAAGCGCAATATTTGGCGCAGGAACTTTATTACCTAAGGGATTATTAGCAGAACTAATGGCAGAAGAGCAATTGAAAAGAAGCGATTTCGGTAAAGACTTTGTTTGGGGAACGGCCTCGGCCGCCTACCAGATTGAAGGGGGCTGGAATGAAGATGGCAAAGGTGAATCTATCTGGGACCACTTTGCGCACCACCGGCCAGGTAAAATTGAACGGCATGAAAACGCCGATGTGGCGGATGACTTTTACCACTTATATAACAGCGATATTGAGTTAATGCGGCAAATGAATATTCCGGCTTCCAGGTTTTCGATTGGATGGAGCCGGATAATGCCACAAGGAACCGGGCAGGTGAATCAAAAAGGAATTGATTTTTACAACCGGGTAATTGATAAATGTTTAAAGGAAAACATTACGCCTTGGGTTACCTGTTACCACTGGGACCTTCCGCAGGCTTTGCAGGATAAAGGCGGCTGGCCTAACCGCGATGTGATTAAATGGTTTGAAGATTATGTTGAAGTGTGCGCTAAAAACTTTGGCGACCGGGTGAAGAACTGGATGGTGTTTAACGAACCGGCGGCCTTTACCTCGCTTGGTTATTTATTGGGGATGCACGCACCGGGAAAATTTGGGTTTAAGGATTTCTGGCCGAGTGTTCACCACACGGTTATGTGCCATGGGGCCGGTGCCCGGGTGTTGCGCAGTAATGTGAAGGATGCCCAGATAGGTACTACATTTTCGTGTAGTTCGGTTGATGCCTGGAAGGATAAAGAGGGGAATAAAAAAGCGGCTGTAAGGGGCGATGTAATTATTAACCGCTTGTTTATTGAGCCAACGCTGGGTTTGGGATATCCGGAAAAAGACCTGCCGGCTTTAAAGAATCTGAGGAAGTACATTAAAGCCGGGGATGAGGAAAAGATGAAATTTGATTTTGATTTTATAGGGCTTCAGAATTATTCGCGCGAGGTGGTGAAGTCTCTTTGCGTAGTACCTATGCTGCATGGCATTAATGTTTCGCCTAAAAAGCTAGGTAACCCTATTACGGAAATGGGGTGGGAGGTTTATCCTGAAGGCATGTACCGCATTATTAAACAGTTTGCGGCCTACAAAGGCGTTAAGAAAATCATCATCACCGAAAACGGTGCTGCCTTTAAGGATGAACTTGTAAACGGTGAGGTACACGACCCGCAACGCACGCAGTTTTTAAAAGATTACCTGAAGAATATTTTAAAAGCGAAAAACGAAGGGGTTAATATAGGCGGGTATTTCATCTGGAGCTTTACCGACAATTTTGAATGGGCCAATGGTTTCAGGCCTAAATTCGGGCTGGTGAATGTTGATTTTAAAACGCAGAAAAGGGTGGTGAAGGATAGCGGTAAGTGGTTTAGTGAGTTTTTAAAAACATGAATTTAATTTACCGCTAAGCGCGCAAAGAACGCTAAGTAATACAGTAAGATCAATGCATTTTTCCTTGCGACCTTAGCGCTCTTTGCGGTAAAAAATATATTTATGATGGAGCACTTTATTGAGGTTAATGGCATAAAGCTTCATTATGTGGAGGAGGGGCAGGGTGAGCTTGTTATACTTTTGCATGGGTTCCCGGAGTTTTGGTATGGGTGGAGGAAACAGATACCGGTGTTGGGGAAAAAGTACAGGGTGGTTGCGCCTGATATGCGGGGATATAATTTGAGCGATAAGCCTGCCGGGGTTGAGAATTATAAAATAGATAAACTGGCCGGTGATATTGCAGCACTGATAAATGTGCTGGGTGAAGAGAAAGCAATTGTTGTTGGACACGATTGGGGAGGCGCAGTGGCCTGGGCTGTGGCTTCATTGCATCCGGCAATGGTTAAAAAACTAGGGATACTGAATGTGCCGCATCCTTCTGAAATGAAGAAGGCATTGATGGGTTTTAACCTGGCTCAGTGGAAGAAAAGCTATTACATCTTTTTATTTCAGTTGCCCCGCTTGCCAGAAAGATTTATTGGTAGAGACCTGGAGGGTTTTTTTACTAAAGCGTTTACCTCCTTTTTGCCCAAGGGTAAAACTGCCAGTATAACTGACGAGGAGGTAGCTAAATATGTGGAAGCATACAGTCAGCCGGGCATGTTAACTGCAGCTATTAATTATTACCGGGCTACTTTCAGGCAAATAAAGGATACAAGCTTAGGGGCGCATGGCAAATTAAAAATGCCTGTGCTGATGATTTGGGGTGAACAGGATATTGCCTTGGGTAAGGAGCTAACCTATAACACCAAAGATTACTGCGAGGATTTAGAAATTATTTATGACCCGGGTAGTGGACATTTTATACAGCAGGATAACCCGGAGTTGGTGAATGAGAAGTTGCTCGCCTTTTTTGGGAAATAACAGCCTTACATATCGCACGGAGGCACGGAGATAACAGCCGAGAATACATTTTGCATTTCTCTGTATTTTCTCCTAGTCTCCGTGCGATATGAATTTGTTTTACGCATAATCCAAATCAATAGAAAACTTCTCAGGGTGTTTGCCTTTAATGTCTTTATAGAAGGCCATTATTTCGCGCATGTCTTTGTCCATATCACCACTGGGGTAAAGCATTTTACCTACGCCGGCTACTTTGTTTTTATAGTCGAGATAACCGAGGCCTATGGGCACTTTTGCGCCGACGGCGACATGGTAAAATCCGGTTTTCCATTTGGTGCGTAATGAGCGGGTTCCTTCGGGGGTGACCATCATGGATAATTCTTTGTTTTTGGCAAACAATTCAATCATGCCCTCGGTCATGCTGGGGCGTGGGTCGCCGGGTTTTTTTGGGGAGCGGTCGATGCCAATGCCGCCAATGGCCCGCATAATACCACCAAAGGGGAATTTCATCCATGAGTCTTTAACTGTAAATTTTACGGGTATGTTTAATAAGGAGAATGTTGCACGGGCAAAAATGAGGTCCCAGTTGCTGGTGTGGGGGGAGGCTATCATTACACAGCGCCTTACATCCTTTCCTAAATCACCTTTTAAGCCGTCGTCTATTTTCCATCCAAAAAGCCAGAAGATAAATCTTGAAATTAATTTGCCCATAGTGGGGGCGAATGTAGGAATAACTCCGCTGTAAGGTGGCTGAGGTATGTTAAGTAATCAAACAGCCGGGCCTCACCAATGAGTCTGTAGCTATATGATTGTAAATGAGTCATTTATGGTAAAAAGCTCATTTTTAGCAATATTTTTCCCTACCGACCGTTTGGTATATTGAAAAAGTGTTTTTAGCTTTGAGTCCCTTTAGGAAAGGAACAAGGATATGCCAAAACAAAAGGTAGACGAGCAGACGATTATACTGGAGGCCCTGAAGCTGTTCAGGCAAAAGAGTTATTTCAATACCTCTATGTCGGACATTGCAAGTGCCTGTGGTTTGCAGAAGGGGTCACTCTATCATTACTTCCCCAGCAAAGAGGAGTTGATGAAGAAGGTGATTAAGGAAGTGCACGAGTTTTTTAAGACGAATGTTTTTTCTCATGCCTACGACAAGAGCTGCTCGCCGCAGGAGCGGCTTGAGAGGCTTTTTACCAGTGCAGAAGCGGTTTTTCTGGACAAGGAAAAAGGTTCTTTATTAGGCAATATGGGGGTTGAAACGGCGCTGATGGTGCCAGAGTTTGCGGAGTTGGTGCGCAGGTTTTTTATGGACTTTTTTCATGCTGTAAAAACGATTTACCTGGATAAATACCCTGAGAAAATTGCCAATGAACTGGCTGAACGCAGTGTGGCTGAGATAGAAGGAAGCCTGATGTTTAGCCGGGTATTTAACGACCACTCTTATTTAAAGAACACAACAAAAAGAATATTGAGTAGGATTGATAAAGTTGCTGTTGCTGATAAGGAAATTAAGGAAACTGTATTTTAATTTGCTCTTTACCAAACGGTTGGTAGGTATGTTATCATAAAACCCCAAATAACTATGAAAAGTAAATTTATAATTATTGCCCTTTTAACCGGAATGTTCCTTGTTTCTGGTTTTTCGGCTAAGGCGGCCGAAAGGGTTTATATCCGCTTGTTTATATTAGGTGATATTGGCAGAACTGAAATTGTTATTGAGGAAAAGGGGGAAGTTACCGAAAGTGAAATTGGCAATCCCTTTTCTAAACATACTGAATCTCTTAAAGCGTTAAGCGAAACGCTGGACAAATATTTTAACCAGGGTTTTAAATTAATAAGTAGTACAACACAGGATATCGCGAATAAAGGATATACTGAGTATATTCTCGAAAAAAACTAATGTTTATAACGCCCAAAGAAATAATCTAAATACTTAATACTTAAATCTAAATACTAAAAATGGAAGCAGTATCTCCAGAAAAAAAGGCAGTGCAAGTAACGCCTGCAAAATCAAGAAAGATAAAGACCGTAGCCGTTTTGGGTTCGGGGGTAATGGGTTCGCGTATTGCATTGCACTACGCTAATATTGGCCTGAAAGTATTTTTGCTGGATATAGTAACTCCTAAGCTGAGTGAAGAAGATGCGAAGAAACCAGCTTTGAGAAACAAAATGGTGAACGATGCGCTTGCCTTTGCATTAAAGAGCAATCCATCACCGGTTTATGACAAGACTTTTGCTTCGCGTATTACCACCGGTAACTTTGATGATAATTTAGCCTGGATAAAAAATGCTGATTGGGTAATTGAAGTGGTAGTTGAAAATCTTGCTATCAAACAGTCGTTATTTGAGAAGGTAGAGCAATTCCGCAAGCCGGGAACCTTGATTACTTCTAACACATCTGGTATCCCTATCCATTTGATGGCTGAAGGAAGAAGCGATGATTTCCGTGCGCATTTTTGTGGAACCCACTATTTCAATCCTCCGCGGTACCTGCGTTTGTTAGAGATTATTCCTACTAAAGAAACTGACAAGGAAGTAATTGACTTTTTATTAGAGTATGGTTCGCTTTATTTAGGCAAGCAAACTGTATTGTGTAAAGACACTCCGGCATTTATTGCTAACCGTGTGGGTGTGTTTAGTATTTGTGCGGTGTTGAAACTGCAGCAGGAAATGGGGCTGACAGTTGATGAAATTGATGCTTTGAGCGGAACGTTTATTGGCAAAGCCAAGTCGGCTACATTCCGTACTACAGACGTAGTTGGTTTGGATACTATGGTTAAGGTTGCCCAGGGCGCTTATGATAATCTGCCGAATGACGAGAGAAGAGATGTGTTTAAACTGCCTGAGTTTGTAAATAAGATGGTAGAGAACAAGTGGTTTGGCGATAAGAGCGGCCAGGGTTTCTTCAAAAAATCTAAAGATGCGAATGGTAAAAAGACGTTCACTACTTTGAACGTAAACACTATGGAATATGAGCCAACTAACAAGAAGGTGAAATTCCCGGTATTGGATGGTGGTAAGCCAATCGAAAACCTGAAAGACAGGTTGAAATTTATTTCGAAAGGCACAGACAAAGGGGCGATGTTTTTAAATACGCTTTCGTTTTATGTAAATGAATATGTAAGCAAGCGTATACCTGAAATCAGCGACGAGCTTTACAGAATTGATGATGCTATGCGTGGTGGCTTTATGTGGAGTATGGGGCCATTTGAGCAGTGGGATAATGTAGGCGTACGCAAGACGGTTGAGAAAATGGCAGCCGCCGGTTTTAATGTTGCACCATGGGTAACGGAAATGTTAGCGGCAGGTAACGAAACTTTCTACAAAGTTGAAAACGGCAAGAGAAAATATTACGATATACCGAGCAAATCTTACAAGACCATTCCGGGTACTGAATCCTTTATCATATTAAGTGATATAGCTGCCAGCAACAAACCGGTTTGGAAATCGGCGGCTTGCAGGTTAGATGATATTGGTGATGGTATTTTAAATATTGGCTGGAACACAAAAATGAACGCCATTGGTGGCGAAGTGCTGGAAGGCATTAACAAAGCTATAGATGTTGCTGAGCAACAGGGATGGAGAGGTTTAGTGATTGGCCATGAAGGAGAAAACTTTAGCGCCGGCGCTAACCTGGCCATGATATTTATGATGGCGATTGAGCAGGACTTTGATGAACTGGATTTTGCCGTTCGTGCGTTCCAGGCTTCTACTATGCGTACCCGTTATTCTTCAATACCGGTGGTTGTGGCACCTCATCACATGACTTTAGGTGGTGGTTGCGAATTTACCATGCACTCTGATTCAGCAGTTGCTTTAGCTGAAACTTATATTGGTTTAGTGGAAGTAGGTGTTGGTTTAATACCGGGCGGTGGCGGAACCAAGGAAATGGCTTTGCGTGCCAGCGACGCATACTACAATGGTGATGCGCAGATACCTCAATTGGTAGAGAAGTTCCAGTCCATTGCTAGTGCTAAGGTTGCTACTTCGGCATATGAGGCTTTTGGTGTGGGTGTGTTGGATAAGAAAAAAGATTTGATTGTATTGAACTCTGACCGTTTAATAGCAGCTGCTAAAGAAAGAGCAATTGAATTAGCTGAAGCAGGTTACGTTCAAAAAGCGCAACGTGAAGATATTACTGTATTAGGCAAAGCTGGTCTTGGTGCTCTTTATGCAGGAGTTGCTGCATTCAATATTGGTGGTTATGCTTCTGAGCATGATATGAAAATTGCCAAAAAGATAGCTTATGTAATGTGCGGTGGGGATTTATCAGCTGAAACAAAGGTAAGTGAGCAATATTTGCTGGACCTGGAAAGAGAAGCATTCTTATCGCTTTGCGGAGAGAAGAAATCACTTGAGCGTATACAAAGCATTCTTACAAGCGGTAAACCTTTGCGCAATTGATATGCGACTTTTCGATGTGCGATTTTCGATAATACAAAATCGCACATCGAAAATCGTTCTATCGCAAATCGCTAGAAAATGAAAACAAGACATAATCTTAGGAAATTGAAAATCTGGACTGATGCTGTTGACCTTGCGGTTGATGTTTATCAGATTACATCAAGGTTTCCTAAAGAAGAAAAATTTGGACTTGTTTCACAAATGAACCGATGTGCTGTTTCTATTTCATCAAACATTGCAGAAGGAGCGGGCAGGAATTCAGTTGGTGAATTCATTCAATTTCTTGGTATTGCAAATGGATCAAGTAACGAGCTATTCACTCAGTTAGTAATTTCAAGCCGATTAAAGCTCATCAACCAAGAAACGTTAGAACTGTTGGAGGATAGAATTGATAAAATGCAAAGAAGTACCTATAATTTTTCAAAAACATTGGAAACACAAAAATTAACCAGATAAAGCAGTCGCAAATCGAAAATCGCTTTGTCGCAAATCTTAAAAACATGGAAGCATATATCGTAGCCGGTTCAAGAACCGCAGTAGGTAAAGCAAAAAGAGGTGGATTTCGTTTTACAAATCCGGTTGACTTAGGATATTACGCAATTACTGATTTATTAAAGCGTGTTCCGAATTTAGACCCTAAGGCTGTTGATGATTTGATAGTTGGTAATGCAGTGCCTGAGGCGGAACAAGGATTGCAGATGGCCCGTTGGGTGGCAGTTCGTTCGTTACCGTTAGAGGTGCCGGGTGTGACAGTAAACCGTTATTGCGGTTCAGGCTTGGAAACTATTGCCATGGCAACGGCAAAAATTAAAGCTGGCATGGCTGATATTATTATTGCTGGTGGCACTGAGTCAATGAGTTTAGTGCCTACTGTTGGTTACAAAACAGTGCCTGATTATGCAGTAGCCAAAGACCATCCTGAATATTTTATAGGCATGGGTTTAACTGCTGAGTTAGTAGCATCAAAGTATGGTGTTACCCGCGAAGCACAGGATGAGTTTTCATTCAACTCTCACCAAAAGGCGATTGCCGCAATTGAGGCGGGAAGATTTAAAGACGAAATCGTTCCGGTTGAAATTGAAGAGGTGTATTATGAAGGCGGAAAAAAGAAATCGAGAAAATTTACGGTTGCACAGGATGAAGGCCCACGTAAAGATACTACTAAGGAAGCCCTGGCAGGTTTGAAACCAGCATTTAAAGTGGGTGGTAGTGTAACGGCGGGTAACTCATCTCAAACCAGTGATGGTGCTGCATTTGTAATTGTTGCCAGCGAAAAGGCAGTAAAGCAATTTAACCTTACACCTATTGCACGTTTGGTAACAACTGTATCAGTAGGTGTTGATCCTACTTTGATGGGTATTGGACCGGTTGCTGCTGTGCCAAAGGCGTTGAAGAGTGCAGGTTTGGATATGAAGGATATTGATTTGATAGAATTGAACGAGGCGTT
>CAISWS010000208.1 GCA_903889265.1 uncultured Bacteroidota bacterium | reverse complement strand
GAGCGCCTGGGTGCTACCTACGCTATCAAATCTTTTTCGGCCACATTTAATTTCAGCTATACTTCAAGTTGCTTTACCGATGCAGCCAATACTGTTTACAGTGCTACGGATGCCACTGTTGGTATTATTCCTTCTTATTGTGTAATGGACCTTTCAGCTACCTATAAATTTTTGAAACGGTTTAACATTAAAGCAGGCCTTAACAATCTTGCCAATAAAAAATATTTCAGCCTGCGCACCGATGAATATCCCGGCCCCGGCATTATACCATCGCAGGGAAGGAGTTTTTATGTGGGGATTGGGGCAAGGTTTTAAAGATGGATCAACCTTCTTGAATTAATTGGTTGTTGCGGTTATTTTATCGCCGTTGCTCTCTGATATCTGGCTTCCTCTGTCCCCCAAACCCTCCAATTGTTTATCAACATAGGTGCAGTTGTGGATTAATAGGGGCTTTATACATTCGCAACCGCAATAAATTCACGCGTTAATAGTATTAAGTAGTGAGTATTGAGTATCAAGATAATGCAGGATACTTTCGCTTAAATGGAAAACCTCAAGTCTTTATACTTAATACCTGATACTAAAAAATAAAATACCACTACGCAAATACATTGCGCAGTAAACACACAACTTTGGCACATGGCAACTAAGCAACCAATAGACGCAGGATATGATGAGAGTGACGTAAAAACCCTCGACTGGCTGGAGCATATCCGCATCCGCCCCGGTATGTACATTGGCAAAACGGGCGATGGCAGCAGTATTGATGATGGTATTTACATCCTTTTAAAAGAGGTGATTGATAACTGTATAGATGAGTACCAGATGGGCCACGGCAAAAAAGTGGAGGTATCGGTAACTAAAGAAAAGGTGAGTGTGCGCGATTACGGCCGGGGTATTCCCTTGGGTAAACTGGTAGATTGTGTTTCGCAAATTAATACCGGGGCTAAATACGATTCCAAGGCCTTTAAAAAGTCTGTTGGTTTGAACGGGGTGGGTACTAAGGCGGTAAATGCGCTTTCAACTTACTTTAAAGCATATGCGGTGCGCGAAGGCCAGAAGAAGATTGCTGAGTTTGAATGTGGTAAACTTGTTAAAGACCACAAGATTGAAAAGACGGACGAGCCAAACGGAACTTACATTGAGTTTTTGCCTGATGGTAAGATTTTTAAAAACTTCCACTACATACACGAGTATATCGAGCAGATGATTCAGAACTACACATATCTGAACACGGGGCTCAGTTTTTATTACAATGGCAACAGGTATGTTTCGCAACGGGGTTTATATGATTTGCTGTCGCGCAAAAAAGACCCTGAAACACTTTGCTATCCCATAATACATTTGGTAGGAGAGGAGATTGAAATGGCTATGACGCACAACCACCAATACGGCGAGGAGCATTATAGTTTTGTGAACGGGCAATACACCGTGCAGGGTGGCACGCACTTACTGGCGTTCAGAGAGGCGATTGTAAAAACGGTGCGCGAGTTTTACAAAAAGGATTTCGACACGGTAGATATACGCGAGGCCATTGTTGGCGCTATTTCGGTGCGTATACAGGAGCCTGTGTTCGAGTCGCAAACCAAAACAAAACTGGGCACCGATAAGCTGCATGGCGAGGAACGCACCATGAAACAGTTTCTGCTGGAGTTTGTAAAGGAGAACCTGGATAATTACCTGCATAAAAACCCTGAAACTGCGGATGCCCTGCTGAAACGTATTTTGCAGAGCGAGCGCGAACGCAAGGAAATTGCCGGTATTAAAAAGCTGGCTAACGAACGCGCCAAAAAGGCCAACATACACAACAAAAAACTGCGCGATTGCAAAACACACCTCACGGATTTAAAAGCTGAAGAGAGGCTAGGTACCACGTTGTTTATTACCGAAGGCGACTCGGCCAGCGGTTCTATAACCAAAAGCCGGAACCCTGATTTGCAGGCTGTGTTCTCGTTACGCGGTAAGCCTTTAAACTGTTTTGGTTTAACCAAGAAGGTGGTGTATGAAAATGAGGAGTTCAACCTGTTGCAACATGCGCTTAATATTGAAGATTCGATTGATGACCTGCGTTATAACAATATTGTAGTAGCTACCGATGCCGATGTGGATGGTATGCACATCCGTTTACTGTTGCTTACTTTCTTTTTACAATTCTTCCCTGATTTGGTGCGCAACAACCACGTAAAGATTCTGGAGACACCGTTGTTCCGCGTGCGGAATAAAAAAGATACTTATTACTGCTACAACGAAGAAGAAAAGCAGGCTGCGATTAAAAAACTGAATGGCAAAGCCGAGATAACACGATTTAAAGGATTGGGTGAAATTTCACCTGAGGAGTTCGGCGGTTTTATTGGAGAGAACATAAAATGGAGCCCGGTTATAGTTGAAGACAAAACCAAAATTGAAACCGTGCTTGAATACTACATGGGCAAAAACAGCCAGCAGCGCCAGGATTTTATTATTGATAATTTAAGAATTGAGAAAGATACCGTGGATGGGGTTGCAGAGGAGATTTTAGAGATGGAGGTATAAAGGTGTTCAGGTGCGCAAGTGTTCATGTGTTCACGTTTGCACCTGAGGGGATTTGTATTTTGAACTTGAACACATGAACACGTTAACACTTTAACACAACAAAAAGATGTCAGAAGATATTAAAAATAGTGAGGCACGCGGTGAGGATGCCGCTTTGCATGTGGATGGAATGTTTAAGAACTGGTTTCTTGACTATGCATCGTATGTAATATTGGAGCGCGCTGTGCCGGCCATTGAGGATGGTTTAAAGCCTGT
>CAISWS010000207.1 GCA_903889265.1 uncultured Bacteroidota bacterium | reverse complement strand
CTATTTTTTTAACCATTCCTTTGCCTGCCTGTTTGCTTCTTCGTTCGAAATAACCTTACCCTCTTTTATCTCCTTTTTTGCTAACTCAATCCGCGTTTTTGGGTCGGCAGAAAGTTGGTAGGGTTCCTGGTCTTCGCATACCATTTGATAGATATCTTCCAATACAGCCTCATCGTTAATTTCGGCGAGGCGTTTTTGTATTTTCTCTTTTATTTCAAGCGCTGACATGGAGATTAGTTTACGCAAAATCAGGTAATATTTTACGGTTACGCAGGGTGTCGTTAACCTTATCGGGGCACAAATAAAATTTACCCTAACAGCCACATTTTGCATTACGTGTAATGTAGAGACGCAAAATTTTGCGTCTCTACGGGGATTGTGCGGTGTGGGTGCGTGAAGGATAGCAGCGTAAAGCCTCCCGCACAAAGCTGCGGGATAAACTCCACGAGGCTTTGCGACTGAGGACTTGCAGCGGATAGCCCGACCCGGAGGGGCACGCCCCAAGCAGCTACTTTAAGAAATTTCGCTATCGCTCAATATGACAAATGTGGAGTGCGGTAACGTAAGGGATAGCAGCGTAAAGCCTCCCAATGAAGCATCGGGATAAATTCCGCCGATAGCCCGACCATCAGGGTAAGCCCAATTTTATAAGTCAATTTGGGTTTACACTTTAAGCCCCGTTACGATTGCCTGATTTTTTAAGTGTTTGATTATTAAGCGATTGAAAAATTGGTTTTGGGTTTACACTTTTTTGTTAAAATGGGTCTGATTTTGAGATTACTTTGTTGATTATCAGGTGGTTGATTTTTAAAAATGGTCAAAAAGTGTAAACAGTGTAAACCCAAGCCGGTTTACCGGGCAATTACCACGGTTGTTTTAAAGTTAAAGCTTTGGCCGCTGTTGTTTTGCATAAGCATGTTTACAAAGTAAACACCTGCCGGTTGTTGCTGCAGGTTAAGGGGCACCATTTGGGCAGTGCTGCTTTGCTGTAACACACATTGGCCTAAAGTATTATATACCTGCATGGCTACCGGTACCGGTTTGCCCAGGTTAATGGTAAACTGCCCGGTGCCGGGGTTGGGGTATACGGCTACGTTTAGTTCATCATCAATATCGGGCACGGCGGTTGCGGTGCAGCTAAGGCGGGGCTGGCTAACGGTAATAAAGTTACTATCAACAGTAATGGCGCGGTAGCAGCCTGCAAAGGCGGGGCCGGTTTGCACGTAGCGGGTGCCGCAGGTGCTGCAGTTTTCGTCTATCTGGTTGCCGCTGCGGTCTACCACTACGTTTTGGTGTACGTGGCCTGCAAGCACCAGGTCTACCCCCATACTGTCGCATATGTTACGGAACTGCAGTGTATTGTTATAAAAGGTAGAGGAAACCGAATCTGTTTGGGCGTGTGTGCTTCCATCGCAGTTAACGCCGCTGAGGTCGGCGGCAGGGTGGTGCATTACAATAATTTTTCGTTTGCCGGCGTTGGCTGCCAGGTTTTGGCGTATAAAACTTATTTGCGCATCGGTAAGGCCGGTGCCCTTGGGGTCGGTTGAAACCAGGTAAGAGATATCGCAGCCCGAGCGCATAAACAGGATAACGGATATAGGGGTTGTAATAGCGTAATCGGTATCGGGTGCTATATTTTTTACATAATTGGGTATGCTATCAAGGTATGGCAGGGTTTGCGTGGCAATAGATATGCCGGTTAGCGTAGTGTAATACTCGTGGTTGCCGGGCGCAAAATACATGGGTATGGTTTGTTCGGAATCAATAAACAAAGCGCCCGGTGCGGGGTAAGTGAGGTTTTTGGGATACAGGTATTGGGTTAGCGCGGTATACATACCACCCGGCACGGCCGTGCTATTGCCTATGTTTGATATATCGCCGGTGGCCAGTATAAACGCCGGCTTGGGCTGCATAGTGCTAAAGGTATGCAGGTAGCATTTAGCCTCAGCCCCGTTAATATCGCACTGGTTTACCAGCGATGTTACTGTGGATACGTGAATATCAGACACGTGGAAGAAGGTGAAGCTTTGCTGGGCGGTTAAGGCCGAAGTAAACAGAAAGGCTATGAGGGTGGTGAGGTATAGATTTTTCATTTTAACTTAGGTTAGGGTTGTTTCTTGTTGAAAACCAAAGTTAAGGTAAGGTTAATTTTGTGTTTTGCAATAGTTACGGGTGTTAAGAAGCGGGAGAGGTAAAATACTATTGACTAAACGTGTCCCTAATGCAGAATGACCCAACGCAACCAGAGTTGGCCGCGAGGTTAAGCTAATGAAATCATGACCTGGGAGAGGTGATATATTTAAAGAAACACCAGTGTAAGAAAGATTCGACCCCGGAGGAGTGGCATAAGAAATGGCTTTACTGCTTAATGTGCAGGGCCACCGGCTTTCCCTAAACTATCTTTGGCAAGCTTCTGCTTTTCTTCCTGCTGTTTATTTACCATTAAAACATAGTCGGTTACGTCGCGGCTAATTACCTGGTAATTTTTACCAACGGCTTTTACAATGGGCTCAAACAAGGTTACGGGGTAGTTTTGTTTAATCAGGTGGTCGTAAAAAAAGTGCTGCTTTAAATTGGCCTGGTTAAAGCTTTTGCCCAACAAAGTAAACCCATGGTTATCATTCAGCGGATAATAAAACACACCCTTTGCCTGGTAAGGCTTAACATCCTGGTGCCTGCAAAAAAGAAGATATTCGAAATTAGAGCCGAAAGACGGGGCATCGGGGTCGTTTACCAGGGTAGCCTTACCCTGCACCAAACCACCGGGGGTAATTATTTTAACCGTGTCGCTAAGCTTACCTTTAAACCATTTCAGGGTTAAAAAATAATGCACGGTATAAACCTTGCCATCGGGGGCCATAACGCCTTCGTCTTTTATATCCCTGCCTTCAAAAATTATTTCAGCGCTATCAACGGATTGTTGCAGCGTATGCTCAACCTTACTTTGCTGGGCAAAAAGTTGGATTGAAAGAAGGACGGCTGACAAAAAAGCAAAAACTCTTTTCATTACGATTAACTTTTCAATTTACAATCTGGCTTTCCGTTATCACAGTCCATGTATTCAACTGAAAACTGAATTATACACTTATACTCCCCTTCCTGAAATCCGTTTTGCCAATAATTGCATTAATAATATAAGGCGTGCCGGCACGGCTTTTGGTTTGTGCCTCAATAACAGCGGCGTTAAATGTATCAAGGTTGTTTACCTTAATGCCATCGGCGCCAAAGGCTTTGCCTATATCCTGGTAATCGCTGTAGGCAAGGTTCATGGCCGTGTCGGCTTTTAAAAAGTCAACCTGGTCGCGGGCAATCTGGCTCCAGCAGGCATCGTTGCCAATCAGGCTTATTACCGGTAGCTTGTGGCGCACAAAAGTATCGTACTCCATTAAGCTGTAACCGGCGCTGCCATCGCCGTAAATAATCCAAACATCTTTATCGGGAAAAACCAGTTTAGCCCCCAGCGCAAAACCCGCTCCAACACCCAAAGTGCCAAACACACCCGGGTCGAGCCACGATAAAGGTGCGCGCGGTTTAAGCGTATAAGCACTGGTAGCAACAAAGTCGCCGCCATCGGCAATCAGTATCGTGTTTTCACTCAGCGCAGGGTCAAGCTGGCGGAAAAGCTGTATCGGGTTAATACCGTTAGCCATAGCAGCAGCGGCCTGCTCGTTAATGTTGCCTTCGCGTTTGTTATCGCGTGCGCGCAGTGCTTCAATCCACGTTCCATAGTTACCCTGAAACTTAGCCGACAGTGCAATCAAAAACTCCTGCGGGTCGGCCAGTATGCCAATGCCCGGGGTTTTATTCTTATTCAAATCCTCGCGGCTGCGGTTGATAGATACAAACTTACGGTGCCCTATGTGGTTACCATAATCTAACCTGAAATCGTTAGGCACACCTGCTAAAATTATAAGGTCCGATTCCTTAATGGCGTCCTTGCGGTTGTGGCGCATTTGCAGGGCATTCTCTTTGCCCAATAAACCACGCCCCATGCCGCTTAAATAAACCGGTACGCCAAGCTTGTTAACCGCCGCCGATAGCTCCGCGCTCTTCTGCGGGTTCATCATAGCACCGCTGCCAATCAACATCACTGGTTTCTTAGCTGCTTTAATTGCATTGGCCACCTTATCAACCTGCCCGCCGCTGTGCGTGGGGTATTTCACCTTTATGGGCGGGGTATTAAAATTCACCTGCTCTTTACCGGCAAAAAGGTTTTTAGCATGGCGGTTAATATACCACTGCACAACGCGGTCCTGCATGTTTTTAGCGGGCTCGTCTTTGCTTTTAGCGCCATACCATCCGCGCACCAGTTCTTCTCCATACAGGGTATCAATAGGGCACTCAATAAACACCGGGCCGGGTACGCCTTCGCGCGCAATGGCAAAAGCTTTTTCAAGGATAGGCACAATCTCTTTTACCTTGCTTATAGATGCCGCCCATTTAACGTTGGGTTTCATCATGCTCATTTGGTCAATATCCTGCAAACTTCCGCGGCCTTTTAAAATGGTGGCCGCTGCACCACCCAGTAAAATTAAAGGGCTTTGTGCCAGGTATGCGTTTTTAACTGCAGTAATAGTATTGGTTAAACCAGGGCCCGCCGTAACCGTAGCCACACCCGGTATGCCTGTAAGCCTTGAAACCGCATCAGCCGCAAACACTGCATTCACTTCGTGCCTGGTATCAATAACCCTGATGCCCAGCTTTTCAGCCGCCACAAAAATGGGCGAAATATGCCCGCCGCACAGCGTAAACAAAAAATTAACGCCCTGCTTCTGCAAAACCTTAGCAATAATTTCTCCTCCGTTCATGGTTCAAAGTTTGGGGGTGAATATAGGGGCAATTTGGGTAATTCGGCAATTCGGTAATGTGATAATTCGGCAATTGAACAGCCTTGTGTTCAGCTTTGTATTGGCCGTTTCATTGTCGAATTGCCGAATTATCACATTGTCACATTGGTATTGCGTTTCCCGCCGCGGCGGGACGGGCTTTCACTGCAAGTCCTCATTCCGCTGCGCTGCATTCCGGGCTTTTCGTTGAATCGCTAACGCCGGAGGCAGTTAATGTAGCCATCCGCGCTCCTGCATTAAATTTACGGTAACATGCTTTAGGTTCACACGCATGTCTGCCCATAAGGTCTTATAAACGCGGCTTTCCATTATTTAGCGGTAAAAGTTTATTCCCCGCTTTCGCCTCTTTGTTTCTGTATTTTTCTCCAAATTACAAGCATACCAGAAAGTTGTTTTTCAATACAGGTTCAGCTGAAGAACGCGAAGAAAATACAACGCCAACAAACGCAGCGTAAGGAAAAAGCTTTGCAGTCCTTGGCGTCACACTTTGCAACCTTTGCGTAAAAGGCTGTTTTCCTCTTCAAAACAGTTTCCGGCTCATTCTGATTAATTTCTCCGTGCTAAACTGTATTTTGGTATGGCATTACCCACATGAAAAAAATCAGTTTCTGCATATCAACCAATGGCGCCAGGGCT
>CAISWS010000206.1 GCA_903889265.1 uncultured Bacteroidota bacterium | reverse complement strand
TTACGAACTTGTGGTTACAGATTCAACCGGTTGCCAGATTACACTTTATGAGCAGGAGGAGTTTACCTGCCAAAGCACCATTACCGGTTTGGTGTTTAATGATTTTAATAGTAATTGCATCTTAGATTCGGGCGAAACAGGGGCACAAAATTTTACAGTGGCGGCTTATGATCATTCAGGTAATTACTATTATGGTTTTACCGGGGCATCCGGGCAGTTTAGTATCCAGGTTCCCGATAGCGGCCTGTATCACCTTGCGTACTTTGGCAATTACAACGCTCCCTGTGCTACCATTTCTGTTTGCGGAAATACAAATGCTACTGTTTATGTTCCTGTTTTGGGTGATTCTGTTACCAATAATAACGTGGCTGTTGAAGGCAACGCCTTATTTGACCTTACCCTGCACCCGGGATGGACGGCCGCCAACCCCGGATTTCAAAAAGAATATTGGGTAATGCCATATAACCAATCTGCAAATGTTTTTAACGGGCCCTGCACAGTTACTTTTAATTACGACCCTAACCTTATTTATCAATACAGTTACAACCCGCAACCAGTTGTTAACCCGGCGCAACACACACTAACCTGGAACTTAGATACCACCCTGCCCTCGCCCGGTTTTGACTGGACTAATTTTCGATTCCAATGCTTTTTCCTGGTGCCTGATTCGCTTAACCCTGATTATTTATTGCAAAGCAGTTTCAGTATTACCCCAACATCCGGAGATTGCGACACCAGTAATAACTTTATGAGTATTCCCGAAATAGTTAGCGGCAGCCATGACCCCAATGAAAAAGATGCGAATCCTTCCACCTATATTTCGCCGGATGATTCTATCATAACCTATACCATCCACTTTCAAAACAACGGAACTGATTCAACGCATTTTATAACGGTGATAGATACCCTTTCGCCTAACCTTAATCCTGCTTCGGTGCGCAACCTGGCCAGCAGTTATCCTTATTCATCATTCAATATTGCCGGTAAAGGGGTAGTTACCTGGGTATTTAATCCTTACCGTTTGCCCGATAGTGTTTACAGCCCGGTTACAAGCAAAGGCTTTATTACTTTTTCGGTGCATAAAAACAGCAACCTGCCTTTAGGTTCGGTTATCAGCAATACTGCAGCCATTTATTTCGATTATAATAATGCTGTTGTTACCAATACCATTACTGATACAGTTTCTAATCAGGTAATTACAACAAGTGCAAATCAGGTGGCTTACACAGGCGATGTTTTGGTAAAGATGTACCCCAATCCTTTGGGCAATGGGTACCTGCACCTGGATGTGAGCAAAAACCTGTTGGGCGCTGATTATAAGGTATTTGATGCCAGTGGCCGGATGGTGTATGTTAATCAGATCAGGGCCCAACAATCTGAAATAGATATGCACCTTGCAAGCGGGGTTTACATCATGCAAATTTATACGGCCACAGGTAGTTATAATTATAAGCTGGTTAAGTTGAATTAGGCGGGGTTCTGTTCAACACAACCCCACCCGCGTTAGTCTCATCCCAATTGCTATATTTGCCGCGCTAAAAAATAAGATACATGCTGCAATGTGGGATAGTAGGCCTTCCGAACGTAGGTAAATCAACTTTATTTAATGCCTTATCATCGGCTAAAGCGCAGGCGGCTAACTTTCCGTTTTGCACTATAGATCCGAACATAGGTGTAGTTACCGTGCCTGATAAGCGGTTAAATGTGCTGGAAAGCATAGTAAAACCCCAGAAGGTGGTGCCAACGGTAATAGAGTTTGTTGACATTGCAGGATTGGTAAAAGGGGCTAGTAAAGGCGAAGGACTTGGTAACCAGTTTTTGGGAAATATCAGAACCGTGGATGCTATTATTCACGTATTGCGCTGTTTTGATGATCCGAATATTATTCACGTAGACGGTTCGGTAAACCCGGTTCGGGATAAAGAGATTATTGATACCGAGTTACAGTTAAAAGACCTGGAAAGTGTAGATAAGAAATTCGACAAGCTGAAGAAGATGTCGAAGACCGGCGATAAAGAAACTTTGAAAGGAGTGGAGGTTCTGGAAATTTACAAAAAGCACCTGGAAAGTGGCCAATCAGCCCGTACCGCTCCGGTTACTACAGAAGACAAGCGGTTTATTGAGGAATTGCAGTTACTTACCGCTAAACCGGTAATTTATTGCTGTAACGTGGATGAAGGAAGCGTTGTTAAAGGAAACGCTTATGTTGAGCAGGTGCGTAAAGCTGTTTCGGCGGAAAACGCTGAGGTTGTAATTATTTCAGCCGCTATTGAAGCCGAAATTGCCATATTGGAAAGTGCAGAAGACCGCGATGCTTTTTTAGCCGACCTTGGACTTGAAGAAACCGGCCTTTACCGCCTTATAAACGCAGCCTACCATTTGTTAAATTTGCAAACCTATTTTACAGCAGGAGTTAAAGAAGTAAGGGCCTGGACCATCCATAAAGGCGATAAAGCACCTCAGGCCGCGGGAGTTATCCACTCGGATTTTGAGCGGGGCTTTATAAGGGCCGAAGTAATGGGTTACGAGGACTTTGTGCAATATAAATCAGAAGCTGCGTGCAGGGCTGTAGGCAAGCTAAGATCGGAAGGAAAGGAATATGTTGTGCACGATGGAGACCTCATGAATTTTCTGTTTAATGTTTAACACCGGATGGTGGATTAAATTGTTGGTTTACAGTCTGTAGTTTATTTAATAGTTAGTATCTTTATCCTGCAAAAACGCATAAAAAGTATGAAGAAAATTTCCATTCTGTGTTTATTTTTAACGGGTATCTTTTTTAGTGAAAAGGCCAGCGCCCAATATTGTGGTGGTTCCGGGTCAAGTGTTTGTAGTACTGCCGGAAGTCCACTAACCGCGCAAGGCTTTTACCCTTCAGATCAAAACCTTCCATGCGTTATAGATGGTGTGCCTTACGATACCGTTATCCAGATACGAACTCCTGCGCAGGTTGCAGCTGCCGGAAGCACTTATACACTTGAATACATTACCATTACCTCAATATCAAATTTGCCCTGTGGCCTTTGCTGGAAACTGGGAGATCCTAATAACCAGATACAAGGTAATGCGGATGGATGTATGCGTGTTACCGGTACTAGCTTTGATGCGCCAGGCGAGTACCTGCTAAGCATTATTGTTAGTGCAACAGTAAGTTTTTTGGGCTCACCGATTACACAAAGCGGGCAGAATTTATCATCGCAAGGGCTTAACTTTTATGCTAAGGTTAAATTGCCTAATGCTGTATGTCCGCCGATTGATACTACCTCACCGGGCCTTACGGCCACAGCAGTGGGTAGTTGTTCCATTCCAAGTATTTCGGGCCCCAGTTCAGTATGCAGCGGTGGGGGAAGTAGTGCTACTTTAGCAGCTTCGGGTGGCAGTTACTACGGTTATGTATGGAGCAATGGTGCCAATACACCTTCGATCAACGTAACCAGTTCAGGTACTTATACTGTTACAGTTTTCGAAAACTGTTCTTCGGCCACAGCTTCTAAAACAGTAACTTTTAGCGGCCCGCCAACTGTTAACATTACGCCTGCCAGCACTACTGTTTGCGCCGGAACCCCTACAACTTTTACCGCTACAGGCGGTGGTTCTTATAACTGGAGTAGCTCAGGTACTGCAGCAGCTATCACCGTATCTCCCAATACAACAACAACTTATACCGTAACTGTTTCTACCGGCACCAACTGCAGTGCAAGTTCGTCGGTAACCTTAACCGTTAATCCGGCAGCTTCGGTGTCAGTTTCTCCCGCCATAGATACGGTTTGTGCAAATATACCAACCACCATAACCGCAACGGGAACCGGAACCTATGCCTGGAGTAATGGTTCTACCACTGCTTCACTAACTGTTTCGCCAGCTAATACAACCAACTACACAGTTACAATAACCAATAGCAATAGCTGTTCGGCATCGGCTACTTCCAGGTTGGTAACCAAATCTGCAGGCTCTACTATCAGCGCTACGGGCCCTACTACATTTTGTACCGGAGGAAGCGTAACCCTTAAACTGGATACTACAGCAGGAACTTACGTATGGAGTACAGGAGCTACAACCGCTGCTATTACTGCTAACCAATCGGGTGTTTATTCCGCTACAGTTACTTCAAATGGTTGTACTGCGCCTACTAACAGCATTGCAGTTACAGTGGGTAGTAATTTAACGCCTACCATTATAGCAAACCCCACGTTTAATATTTGTCCAGGCGGTCGCACTACTTTGGATGCGGGCTCGGGTTACACTACTTATAGCTGGAGCAATGGCGGAGGTACGCACGAAAATGCAGTGGTTACCACCGGTGGAACTTATAATGTAACCGTTACTTCAGGAACATGCAGCGGCTCCGCATCGGCAACTGTAAATGTGGGTAATTTCCCTCTTACTGTGCAGGTTTCCCCGGCAGGGCCTGTTACTGTGTGCGAAGGCGATACAGTATCCTTAAAGGCAACTTCAGGATTTGCTTCTTATGCATGGAGCAGCGGCAGCCAGATTGCAACAGCACTGGCTACTACCAGCGGGGCTTATTCCGTTACCGTAACCAAAAATGCCTGTATAGGCGTTGATACTGTGCAGGTAACTGTTAATCCTAAGCCAGCGCCGGTTATTACCCCGGCAGGACCGCTTGCCAAGTGTTCAACTGATACGGTAATACTCGATGCCGGTTCAGGCTTTGCAGCATATAACTGGAGCAACGGAGAAACTACTGAAACCATACAGCCCACCACTTCCGGAACCTATACTGTAAGCGTTACTCAAACCAGTTGCACTGGTTCAGCAACTGCACCGGTTAGTGTTACCTTCGCGGCATCACCATCGCCAGCCATTTCACCTGCAGGTAATGTAAATGTTTGTAGCGGCTCGGGCGGTGTGCAATTAAGTGCAGGCTCAGGTTTTTCAGCTTATGCATGGAGCAACGGCGCAACAACTGAAAGCATTACGGTTAACACTGCTGGTTCTTATACCGTGTCGGTAACCCAAAACGGTTGCCTGGGTGTGGCTGCTGCAAGTAATGTATCGCTTGTTACAAGGCCGGTTGCTACGGTTTCGGGTTCTACCTTAAATCATGTATCGTATTTAACAGCAAGTCCTATGGGTGCAACCTATCAGTGGCTGGTTCAAACCAGCCCTAACGGCAGCTTTACCGCAACCGGTAATACAAGCGCAAACGATACGGTGAGCTGCGGAAGTGCGGCTTACTATTCTGTAATAGCTACCCAAAACGGGTGTTCTGATACATCTGCCCAGCACGAAGTTGTTTGCACCGGTATTAACGAAATATCATCGCTGGTTAGCTTTACTATGGAGCCTAACCCGGCTAACGATGTGCTGTTTGTTAACTACGAACTGAGCGATAACACCAACATGAAATTATCGGTTATAGACCTTACCGGACGCCAGGTTATTGAAGTGCTTAATGGTTCGGAGGTAAAAGGTTACCATCAGCATCAGGTTAAGTTAACCAATATTGCTGCCGGTGTTTACCTGCTTAACTTTGTAACTGATAACGGAAGCTTTAATGCGAAGTTTGTAAAGCAGTAAGAAATTAGTTTAAATTTTAAAGAGGCCGCTTCTTTTGGGAGCGGCTTTTTTGTTTACCGGAGCACGGAAGTACAACCCTAGCATTCCGCGGGTAGGGTCTCTTTGAATATTGTCTTGCCGATTTTGCTTATTAAGATGCTTCGTTCCTCAGTATGACAAAAGTGTGGTGTTGACGACCATAGAACCATTTGTAGTTTAAAGAACCTGACTTATTGCGAACCGGCGGATTGGATTTGGATAGGCCAAATACATTGATGACTGTAAAATAATGTGGGAATAGCGGCATGATACAGACGCTTAGTTAAGGGTAGCTGGAAGCTACGCTAAAACTGCCTGGAGGAGCTGTAAACAAATACTTCAATGCAAGCTACTCGTTCCAGCCAGATTGATCGTGCAATGGGTTTCTCACACTATCCAAATCCTGCACAAATTTTGCTTTAAAATTCTCCCATTTTTCCTTGCTCGTAAGCCTGAAATCATGAAGCCTTGCTTTAAGCGAGTCGTTTTTACTTTGCAAATCGGCTATATGTTTTTCGTATTTTAACTGCTTTTGCTTATTCAGTTTGGCAAGTTTCTTTTTAATTGCTTCAAGGCTGTCATCATGCTGCTTTAGCTTTTCGCTGGCATCTGCTTTAAATTTTTCCCAATCAGCGTTCAATTGGTTTGTATCTACCGGAGCAGATGTTACAGCGGTTGTATCTGTTACTACGG
>CAISWS010000205.1 GCA_903889265.1 uncultured Bacteroidota bacterium | reverse complement strand
GGTTGAAAGCAATTTCATAAAACTGCTTATATTCCTTACCGGTGCTTTTAAATCGTGCGATATGATGTAGGCAAATTGCTCCAGGTCTTCGTTCAGGCGTTTTATCTCAGCAGCCTGTATTTCAAGTTTTTCCTTGCTTGCAACCAACTCAACCTCAGTGTCGCGCGCATTAGACAGGCGCAGCCAAAGTTCTTTCCAATAACCAATAATCCCCAAAGTAAACATCCTCATAATCAACTATAATTTACAACGTTTTGCCCAGTCAGGGGGACTCTTGGCACACTAATTCAGCGTTGTTATATACGGTTAACCTGCTGGTTCTGTTCGGCAGATGTGCATAAACCTAACAAGCCACAGATTGTTTGGGTGTCCGTTTAAAACCAATTAGTTCCAAATATTAACAAATGGGCAATAGGAAACACGCCCCTGAATTAAACAGGGCCTGTTACTTTTTTATGAGGGAATACAGCACAGGGTTATCGGGAACCACTTCAACCTTAAAGTTTTTAAACTTAGTGCAGGTTCCTGATTTGCCATATAAATCGGCAGATATAAACGCAACCTTTTTAACTGAAGGTGCATGAAACAATCTGGCAGTTAAGTATACCCTGCGCCAGCCTGTATCGTTGCAAGCAAAGTTCTGAAACGGGCTTTTCCTTTCTTCCAGTACCCGTCCTTTCAGGTCCTTAAACGTTAAAGTTAAACCGCCTTCAGGTTTGGTAGAATCAACATAAACTTCTGCTGATATATTGACCATTAATTTTTCATCAAAACCTATTTGCCTTGTCGTTGCAAAAAACAACCCTATATCACCAACTGTATCACAGCTTACATAAATCCCCGCTGCCTCATTTACCGCAGGCTTCACTTTATATTTTACACGAACACCTGTTGAGTCGCTAAGCGTATAAATGAATAAAGGCATAGGCTCAGCTTTACATCGGGCTCCGTCTTTTTTCAGCACATAAATATCTGTTGCAAAGCCCTGGTAAACACTATCAACACAACTATAATACTCTTTGGCTACGGCCAGGTACTGACTTCCCCATTCAATGGGCGGGTTACAGAGTATCAGATATTTTGCATTATTTTTTTCCAGCCATCTTCTCCATGCAAGATTGTCCCCGACGGAGTCAAAGGTGTGATAGGCCCATCCGCTGTTATATTTCTTCTTATACGTATCAAGATATTCCGGATTTGTATTAACCACCGCAGCAACCTGTCCAGTGCCATAAGCCTTTTCATACCCCGCTATATGCTTCGCAAACATTTCTACCTGCGCCTGGTAAAATATCCGGTAGTAACTCCGCTCCCATCCTAAACTTGCTACCAGTATCAGCAACAGGAGCGCAATTTCAATTTCCCTGAAATATGAAGTAGGCAAGGTGATAAACGAACAGATAAATAATATCAGGAACGGAAATCCAAATATCAGCACCGAGGTTTCAAGCACCGGCGCCCGGTAAAGCGAATAGAAATATCCCACCGTTGCAGGTATAGCAAACCAAAGCAAAGCAATGAAACGGTATTTGAACTTAACCGGTGGCTTAGATTTTGCGTACAGGTAAACGCCCTGTGCCACCAGCAATGCAACAGCTAGTAAAATGTAGTTGGAGAAATTGAAAATATAGTAGAGGTAATTCTTAAAAAAGCCCGGTGTTGGCGCAGGTACCCACTCCAACCCTTTTAGCTGAAGCTGTTGCAGAAAAACATGCAAATGCGGCAGGCACAAAGCCACCGAAAACAATATTGCTAAAACGTATTTACCAAGGCTTTTGCGGTTAATAACAAACAAACCGGTAGCCACAATGCCCGCAGCAGAAAGCAGGCTGAAATAATGGTTATAAGCACACAATGCCAATACCACCGCAAAAGCAACCAAATTACGCAAGGTGGCTTTGTCCATTACTGAGTTCCAGATAACGGCCAGCAATAAAATAAGGAACAGGCCTGAGATATATGGCCGCGCAATCTGGCTGTACATTACCGGGTATTGCAACCCCGCCATTAAGCAAGCTGCAATTATCGCTTCACTTCGTCCAAACCATTTTTTCCCTACCTGGTAAATTAAAGGGATACACAAAATGCCCATCAATATAAAAGGCAGCTTTACTACCCATTCCTGATAGCCAAATAGCTTAACCCAGTAGTAAAGAAATACCTGAACACCCGCAGGGTGCCCATCGCCGGCAACGCCTTTTTGTATTAACTCACTGAACGAATTAAAGTGGGTTCGGCTTAGGGCGCTAAGTTCATCGTACGTAAATGGTATTTCATTCAACCGAAACACCCTGAGTGCAGCACCTACCGCAGTTATAACAATAAGCCAGGTTAAAAAGGGTTTCCGTTCAGAGGCCATACTTCAAATAAAAAAAGAAATTAACCACTAAGAGACTGTTTAAAATTGGATATTACAATAATATCTGCCACAAGAAATCATTATACTATTCACTCAGCAGCATTTCTTTTGTATTCATCTTTGCGCTCTTTGCTTCTTTGCGGTAAAAAATGTATTTAATTGTAATTTCAAACTGTCTGTTAGTGGTTAATTTCTCTCGTCACCTGTTGATGATAATATAATTATTATAGGTTTTACCACTGGGCAGGGTCAATACATAAAAATAGGTGCCATCAGGCAATGGGTGGTGGCTGTCAATATCTGTACCATCCCAATCGTTCAGGTAATTGGTGTTTTGATAAACGGAAGTTCCGTAGCGGTTGAAAACATTAATGGATGCCGGGGAGAAATACTCCAGTCCGCGAAATACCAGAAAATCGTTTTTCCCATCGCCGTTAGGTGAAAAGCCCTGCGGAAAAAAGATACTATCGGGGCAGGCAATATTAATGGTTATGGTACCTGTATCGCACTTGCTTAAATTACAAACCACATACTCAAAAACCGTGCTACCGCAGGTAAATAATGCATGATTAAATATTACATTGTGCGTGGCCGAATCAAGGCTTAATGAGCCCATGTTGCTATCAACATTCAGCACAGCGGCTACATACAGGGTATCATTTCCCGGGTCACTATCATTAGCCAGAACATCCAGCACTGCGGTGGTTACCGTATCAATCAGGGTATAACTGGCAGTGCCCAACACCGGGGGCAGGTTAGTGCCCTCCACAGTTACATATATCTCAGCGTTAGCACAGGCACCCGTAGTATCGCAAGCCCGGTATTTGAAAGAATCTACACCAAAAAAGCCTTGCTGTGGCTTGTATAAAACGGAGCTGCCGTTAATGGTTGCAGAACCATCTAACGGCGGTGGGGCAATGGTTATAGCAAGGCCCCCCTGCGCACCCGAAACCAGGAAATTAATATTGATAGTTATTTGCGAGTTTTCATGAACCGAAATACTGTCACTATGTGCCACAGGGCCTGAAGCATACAAAATATGTGCGGCCAGGAATGAAATCAGGATTATAAAAAAGTGCCTCATTGTTTAACCATTGCATGCAGAAACCCCATTGCTGTTTGAACCATATTTTTTGACCCTATAAATATAGCAGAACGTTCGTGATATCCGGTAGGCTGCAATTCCAGTATTCTTTGGTTACCATCTGTAGCCTCGCCACCCGCCTGTTCGGTAATATACGCCATGGGTATGCATTCATACAGCAGGCGCAGTTTGCCTTTGGTTTCGCCTTTATTAGCAGGGTAAATAAAAATGCCGCCCTTTAGCAGATTGCGGTGTATATCGCCAATCATTGAGCCAATATAACGCAGCGAGTATGGCCTTGATGTTTCTTTATCAATAGTTGCACAATGGCTTAAAAAGTTTTTCAAGCCATCATCAAACTTCTCTACGTTACCCTGGTTAATGGAGTATGTTTTTCCCTTGGCTGGTATAGCAATATGCAGGTGCGATAAATAAAACTCATTGTCAGCAGTATTCAGCGTAAAGCCAATAACACCCTGCCCTATAGACATTACCAGAATGGTTGAGCTGCCGTAAATAAAATATCCCGCGGCTTTGGTAACCGTGCCTTTTTGTAAAAAATCCCTGTCCTCAACTTCAACTCCTCTGTCACTAAGCCTTTCGTTAACGGCAAATATGGTTCCAATAGGGGCAGCCACTTCAATGTTTGATGAGCCATCTAAAGGGTCGGCGGCTACCGTAAAAATGCCGTTTGCATTTAACGTTACCTGGTGCTCATTCTCTTCCGATACATAGCCTGCGCAGGTTTGGCTGGCTTTCAGGTAATCCATTAAAATTTTGTTGGTAAGGTCGTCCAGTTTCTGCACTTCTTCGCCCTGCACATTGGTAGTATCGTTAGCACCCAATACATCCAAAAGGCCGGCATTATTCACCATATGCGAAATAACCTTGCAGCCCTCCGCCAGCGAAAGCAACAGCTTGCACAGGTTAACCTCGGCGTTTTCGGTAACAAATTCTGAAAACTTCATTCCTTTCCTCATACTGCTAAATGGTTTCTCCATCCGGGCAAACCTAAGTGATTCAGCCCTCAATCGCAAGCCCGATATAAAACTATGGCTTACTACTGTGCTAAAAGAAGAACAGTTCCGGCTAATAAAAATCACCCTCCCGCTTAAAGGGCTTTTAAAATAAGCGCCGCTGCATATCTTTGCGCCTCAAAAAAACGAGGGCAAATGAGCTTTATTATAAGGCATGGTGACGAAAAGGACATACCCGGTATGTTCAAGCTGGTTAAAGAACTGGCTGAATTTGAACGTTCGCCTGAGGCCGTTGTTAATACCGAGCAAATGCTAAAGGAAGACGGGTTTGGCAAACATTCTATCTATAAAGTGTTTATTGCAGAAGAGGTTGCTACGGGTGATGTAATAGGCATGGCGTTGTATTATACCGCCTACTCTACCTGGAAGGGCAGAATACTTTACCTGGACGACCTGGTTGTAACTGAGCGTTTCAGAAAATTTGGAATTGGAAAAAGGTTATTGAACGAAGTGCTGAAAGAGGCGGAATTAAGAGGTGTTAACCAGGTAAGATGGCAGGTTTTGGAATGGAATGAGCCAGCCATTAAAATGTATGAAAAAGTTGGGGTTACCTTTGACGCTGAATGGATAGATTGCAAAATGAGCAAAGAGCAGATTATAAAATACGTTTCCTCTTTGCACCCGACGTTCTGAAATAATAAAAATAAAATCATACTACCCCATATGCAGGTTTATAAATTCGGAGGGGCATCGGTTAAAGATGCCGGCGCAGTAAAAAATGTAACAACTATCCTTAAAGAAAACAGCACCAACAATAAAGTAGTGGTAATATCTGCCATGGGCAAAACCACCAACGAGCTGGAAAATGTAGTAAACCTTTACTACGCCGGTAACCCCGGTTGGGAAAAAGCCCTGGATGCTTTGTTTGATAAGCACATGGCCATTATGAAAGACCTTTATACCAACGGTAATTTTGACCATGCCGTGGCCGATGTAAAAAAGCTGATTGAAAACACACGCGAGTTCCTGAAGCACAACAATAGCCGAAACTACAATTATATATACGACCAGGTGGTTTCTATTGGCGAATACCTTTCAACAACTGTAGTAAGCGACTATGCCAATTCGCTCGGTTTAAAAAATACCTTATTAGATGTAAAGGATGTTTTGTTTACCGACAACGCTTACACCGAAGGTAAAGTAGATTTTAAAAAGACTGAAACTGCCATAGAACAAAAGGTGAACGAACTGGTAAAAACCGGCTTTGTAATTACCCAGGGCTTTGTTGGCAGCACTCCCGAAGGATTTGCCTGCACACTTGGCCGGGAAGGCTCTGATTATACCGCTTCAATTTTTGCCTACTCCCTGAACGCCGAGCGCATGACCGTTTGGAAAGATGTGGAGGGTATTATGAACACCGATCCTAAAGAATATCCCGATGCGCAGTTTTTAAGTGAAATTACCTACCACGAGGCTATTGAAATGACCTACTACGGGGCAAGCGTTATTCATCCTAAAACCATTAAACCTATACAGAATAAAAACATCCCTTTAGAGGTGCGCAGCTTTGTTAACTACAACAAGCGCGGCTCGGTTATTTCGGCCAACGCCAACACCAGTTTTCTACCACCCATTATTATCTGGAAAAGAGGACAGGTGCTGCTCTCCTTCTCCGCCAAAGACTTTTCATTTATTGCCGAAGAACACCTGAGCAAGGTATTCAGCACTTTTGCCGAAAACCGCCTGCGGATTAACATGATGCAAAACGCAGCCATCAGCTTTTCAATAGCCGTTGATTTTAAGAAAGAGAAAATTGACAACATCATTGAACAACTTAAAAACGAGTTTTCTATTACCCGCAACGATAACCTTTCACTACTTACCATCAGACATTACAACCAGGGTATAATTGATAAGCTCACCCAAAACAAGGATGTGCTTTTGCGGCAGATTTCGCGCACAACCATACAGCTGCTGGTGCGCGAGTAACGTTTACATGCAAAACCGGCTTAAAACTTATCTAAAGTATGCAAAGCCTGCAACTTTCGTAACAATAATTATGTAACTCTAATTAGTTGAAAACCATTATATTATTACCTTTACAGAGTGATGATGTAAAAAACAATGTCATTTGTTTTGCCTTTAAAATCAACTTATTTAAAATTGCGGCGTAATTAAACCATTGCTTTTATTTCGGGTCAAAAGGGCCTTCTAAATATTTTCTACTCAGGAGAAAATGTTTACTGGTTGATTCTAAAATAAAATTTCGTCCTGTGTGATGTTTATGTTGTATTAGTTGAGTTTTTGTTGATGATTTTTATTTAGAATTAAACCACCCCATGCGTCTGTATACATACTGGCTTTCTCTTGCATGCCATTTTGCCACAATTACTACCTGCCTTGGTAATACCCCAATCACAGAAAGTGAAAGATTAGTTTCCGGTTATCCTGAAACGACAGATTTTTCAAGTTCTGCTGCATTTGATACTATAGCTTTTTTCGCAAAACCGGATTTTACAAAAGATACAGGTTATTCGGCCAACAACCGTTTTTTAAACCGCATAATACCTGAGCCGGGGGCTAAACTCAATTTCACCCAAATCATGTTTGATCATGGCCAGGTTACAGGTGCGGAAGAATATCTGGTTGAAGTGGCTCCGGATAATGGAAGTAACACATTTACTCTCCTTTTTACCAGCAGCAGGG
>CAISWS010000204.1 GCA_903889265.1 uncultured Bacteroidota bacterium | reverse complement strand
AATGCTGAATGTTGAATTTCAGGGTATAAGCCTTTTCCCTCTTTACCCCCTTGTTTGCCTATATGCGGCCAAATCCGTACCTTTAACCTGATAAATGACGTGTATTATGGCAATTGCAACTATTGATAAGAAGATTGAAACTGCATATAAAAAATCGGAAGAGATTTATAATAAACCATTTACCTGGCAGGAAAAGGTGGATGAACTTCTTGACAGGATGAATGCGCTTAATAAAATGCTTACCACGTTTCAGGGCGTGTTGCTTAAAATAACATTCGAGATTGAGCGCGATATGGATGGGTTTAAACAATCTGAAATGGCCCCTGATGCCATCCGTAAATTAGTCAGCATTTCGGCCCGTATACTAAACATGGTCCATAAATCAGACCTCTATCCGGGCGTAAAAACCACTCACCATACCCTAAAACAGGAGGTAAGTTACCTGAACGAATTAGCCCACAGCCGCAAAGTAAGCCTTCAGCTTGATAAGGATAATGATATGGAAAACATTATTGAATCTACCTTACGCGCAGCGCGCGGCAAATGAAAGTTTATTGTACTGCTGCATTTATTGATACAGTTAAAAAACTACAGGGCAATAACTCGTATAGTGCTGTTTTAAATGATGTATGTGCTTTTCTTTCAGATAAAAGCACCAATGAGCTTCACCTGATGGTTGATGTGCTTAAAAAATCGCCCGGCATTTACAGTCTTAATAAACACCGTATTTCCAATTCGTTGAGCAATAAAGGCAAAAGCGGAAGTTACCGCAGCATTTGTGTTTGCCTGCCAAAACAGGATAGTATTTATTTGGGATACATTTATCCTAAAACTGGTTCGGGCGGAAAGGACAACCTTGAAAAAGAAGATTATAAAGCAATAGCCACCAGCATACAAAAGGCAATTGAAACCAATAACCTGTATGCACTTGATATTGAAAAATGCACTTACGCTAAAGTGAAATAACCTTTGTTGCGGATTTCCCTGAATTTCTCTTGTATTCTCGCACCCCGAAGCTACCCGCCTGTTACGTATGCTACAACGGACTATGAGTAACATATTACCCACCTGGTGTAATGCTGTGCTTTTATCATTTTTATAGTTTATTTTTGCACATTATGAGACGTGAGGATATTATTGCGGCTTTGCAGCGCAGCAAGCCTGAGATGCACGAAAAATTCGGGGTTGAGGAAATTGCCCTGTTTGGTTCGTATGCCCGTAACCAGCAAACTGCTGATTCGGATATTGACGTGCTGGTTACCTTAAAAGAACTTAGGTTAAGCAAACTGATAGGGGTGATGGAGTTTCTTGAAAATCAGTTCCACAAAAAGATTGATATTGTAACCAAACACAAAAACCTGAGCCAGCGTTTTTTGAACGTGGTGGCAGATGATATCATCTATGTCTGACAAAACGCTGCTGGCCTCATTTGAGTTTATTCTTGAATCCATCAGCCTGGTTCAAAGCTGGTTTGCTCAAATCAGCCAACCCGATGATTATATTTTAACCCTTCAGGGCAAATCGCATTTCGACGCAACGCTTATGCGGTTACAGGCCATTGGCGAAACCCTGAAGAAAATAGAGAAACACCGGCCGGGCTTGCTTAAAGATTATCCGGGTGTAAACTGGCACGAGATTATAAGGTTGCGTGATATTATTTCGCACCATTACGAGCAACTAAGCCAGGAAATAATTTACTACACCTGCAAAACCGACCTCCCGGAACTTAAAGCAGCGATAGAAAATATAATAACCCGGTTAAAAGAAAATTAGCTCCTTGACTAGCACCCCAAATTTTTCCTGTATTGTCATACCCCGAAGCTACCCGCCTGTTACGTATGCTACAACCGACTATGAGTCACATTGCTGTATTAAAAAATAAACAGATGTCATTGCGAAGCCTTTTCCCGTAAAAAATAGATGAGAAAAGGCTGTGGCAATCTTCCGCTTTGTCTTTAATAGCACCCGCCCCAAAAGACACAGTTGAAGATT
>CAISWS010000203.1 GCA_903889265.1 uncultured Bacteroidota bacterium | reverse complement strand
GGCGATTTTTATACCGCTTTTGTTTTTTGGGAAAGAGGCGGTGATGGAAACTTTTAAATTCTGTATTTTTAAGAAACTATGTTTATGGACCTTGACAAGGAAAAACAAAAAATGGAAAATCAGATGAGTAATCTTGAGGATTCCAGATCGTTACCTGTTCTGACCAAAGACCAATTAATTGAGCGTGCTTTAGAGGCGGAAAAAGCCATCGCCCATAAAAACTTTATTTCGTTGCAGGACTTGGAAATAAAAATGCGGAATTGGTAATGATGAAGCTCGAATTAAGAACTACTATCTTTTTGTTTGCCGCAGGAGTTGTTTTAATTACCGGGTGTAATAATAGCCAAAAGCAAAGCCTAAATCTTGCAGGTGTGTGGAGAGAATTACTTTCACCCTTCCCCTTCCCACTCCCTATAAAACTGCTCCAAATACTCCACCATAAAATCATGTCTCTTTTGGGCTAAGGCCTTACCTGTTTCGGTATTCATTTTGTCTTTAAGCAGCAACAATTTTTCGTAAAAGTGATTGATGGTTGGGGCGGTGGAGTTTTTGTATTTCTCCTTGGTCATGTTCAGATCGGGCTTAATGTTGGGGTCGTAAAGGCCACGATTTTTGAAGCCACCGTAGTTGAAAGCCCGGGCTATTCCTATGGCGCCAATGGCATCTAACCGGTCAGCATCCTGTACTATCATTAATTCTTTTGATGCCCATGCCTGCTCAAAGTGGCTGCTTTTAAAGGACATATTTTTGATGATGTTGACCACATGAACTGTAACATCCGGGCTTACGTTTAGTGACTGAAGAAATTGTTCTGCTTTGCGTGGGCCAATGGTTTCATCGCCGCCATTAAATTTAGAATCGGCAATATCATGTAGTAGTGCAGCCAGCTCAACAGTTAAGGCGTCACACGCTTCTTTGGCTAAAATCTGTTTGGCTGTTTTCCATACGCGGTAGATATGCCACCAGTCGTGTCCACCTTCTGCATTGGCAAGTTCTGCTTTTACATAAGAGGCGGTTTGTTGTATTATTTCTTCGTTGCTCATACTACTCAAACTCGCTGCCCTTGTTTTTGCCCTCTGAAAACTTACCGCAATCCATTTCGATGGTGAGTTTTTCCTTAGGTGGTTCGAAGCTGTGTTCAGGATTTATTTCCTGTTTAAAGTGGAGGCTATCGGTATATACTTTCTGGAAGAAGTGCGCCCATATAGGTAAAGCAGTTGTAGCACCCTGCCCGTTTTCCATACTATGGAAACGGATGTAGCGGTCATCGCAACCAACCCAGCAACCGGCAATTAAATCAGGGGTACAGCCCATAAACCAGCCATCGCTATAGCTTTGGGTGGTACCGGTTTTACCGAAAATATCATTCATTAAATGGAACCGGTAGCGAAGTCTTACTGCTGTTCCGCCTAATACAACATTGCGCAATAACTCGTCCATTACGTAGCAGGTTTGCTCATCCAGTGCTTCGTTTTTGTTGGCTACAAAATCCTGTAACACGTTGCCGTTGCGGTCTTCAATACGGGTTACAAAAATGGGCTCAACGTGTGTGCCTTTGTTGGCGTAGGTGGTATAAGCGCCTACCATTTCTATTAAAGAAATATCTGCCGAACCCAAACAGATAGATGGCTGAACCGGTATCTCGCTTTTAACACCCATAGACTGCACCAGTTTTACAACAGGCTCTGGCCCCACCTCGTGCATCAGGTAAGCGGTTACGCAGTTAATGGAATTAGCCAGTGCCTGCTTTAAACTGAGTGTGCCTCCGTATTTACCATCGCTGTTGTGCGGGGTCCAATCCTGCAGCAGGTGAAAGCGAGGGTCGCCTTTTTCAAAAGTGACTAACTGATTAGGGACGCGGAAACAAGGCGAATACCCTTTATCGCGTATGGCAACTGTATAAACAAAAGGCTTGAAGGTTGAACCTACCTGCCTTTTGGTATTAATATTTACGTGGTCGTACTGAAAGTATTTGTAGTTAACACCACCTACCCAGGCACGTATAAAGCCCGACTCGGGTGCTACCGCTAAAAATCCATTTTGCAATACCATGCGGTGATAACGGATTGAATCGTAAACCGACATCAGTGTATCTATCTCTTCACCCGGACCGCCGTTGTAGCTGAATATGCGCATCTTAATGGGCGTCTTCAATATCCGGTCAATTTCTTCTTCAGATTTGCCTTGTGCTTTTAAGTCAATATAGTGCGGACATTTTTCGTAGATGGCCCTCCATTCAGTTTTAAAATCTTTCCAGGGGTCTTTGCCTTTCCAAAAAGCATAAAATATTTTCTGCATTTCGGAGAGGTGTTCTCTTTGCGCTTCTTCGGCATACCTTTGCAGGCGTGAGTCGATGGTGGTATAAACCTTCAGTCCATCCTTGTAAATGTTGTACTTACTGCCATCGGGTTTTCTGTGTGCCTCGCACCAGTCTTTTAACCAAAGGCGCAGGTACTCCCTGAAATATGGTGCCTCCCCTTCTGTTTGAGTTTCAGAGTGGAAATCAAGCTTGATGGGCAGCTTCCATAAAGAATCCCGTTGTTGTTTGGTTATTACATCGTAGTGATACATCTGATCCAGCACTACATTTCTTCTTTGCAAGGAAGCCTTCTCTGTTTTCTTACTATGCGGGTTATATTCAGTAGGCGCTTTAAGCATACCTACCAGCACGGCGGCTTCTTCAATTTTTAATGAATCAACCGGCTTTCCGAAATATACATTGGCGGCAGATTTAATACCGAAAGCGTTATCGCTAAATGGCACCGTATTGAAATACATGGCCATGATTTCCTCTTTGGTGTAAGAGCGCTCCAGCTTAACGGCAATAATCCATTCTTTCAGTTTTCTGAAAACCAGTTGCAATTTGCTCAGGTGTTCGCGGGGGAAAAGGTTTTTAGCTAATTGCTGAGTAATAGTGCTTCCGCCACCGCCGCCTTCATGTACAAATAATCCTTTAATGACCCTTAATAAAGCCCGGAGGTCTACACCGGTGTGGTCGAAGAAACGAACATCCTCAGTTGCCAGCAATGCATTACGCAGATTGGCATTAATGTTTTCGTAAGCTATATTGCTGCGGTTTTGCAGATAAAATTTACCGATGGTAACATTATCGGTAGAGATAACTTCGGTAGCTAAACTGCTATTGGGGTTTTCCAGCTCCTGGAAACTGGGCATGTAGCCCATTTTGCCATTGGCAATCAGGTAAAATACAAGGACGAGTGCAAGGATTCCCAGCGAATACAATACCCAAAAAGACGCAATGATTTTTTTGTTTGATGACATGTCAGAGGATCAAAAATAAAAAGAAAATCCAGCCCCTCTAAATCTCCCGGAAAGGGGGACTTAATACATTGAGCGAACTTTGTTTTATTTCTTCTTATAAACGCGGTTGAAAAACTTATTGTAGGTATCTACATCCTTCTCTGAAATAAGGATGCTGTAGTTGGGCATTGAAATAGCGGTTAACGAATATTGTTCAGGCTTCATATCGTTAAAAAGCTGGGTTTGGGTAATAATAGAATTATAGTAGGCCATTACATCATCCTTGCTCTTAAATTGCCGTACAGCTATTAACTGATTCTTTGCATCGAGTAACGACTGTTTGGCCTGTAGTCGCTTATCAGCATATTGGGTAGAGTTATACGCGTTAATTTTAGCAATGGTGCTCATTACAGCGCTTTTGGGCGTTGCAGGGTCTTTGATATAAATAACGAATAGCTGAACTGCATCGTCCGAGCGCTTATAAATGCTGGTAGTATCTTCTGATACCACATCCGGGGTATTGCTCGCTGAACCAGCAGTTGCGCCTTTTGAAGTAGTGTCTTTGCCGGTAGTGGCAGAAGCGGTTGCTTTGTTTGCAACGGTATCGGGCTTCAGCAATCCGGCCTTAATTGCCCGCTGCTTAGCCTGATCTAATTTTTGCAGCATAGTAAGCTCCGCAGTATCGGGGCGGGCGGCGTTTATGGGAGCTGACACCTGCATAGCACCATAAACCGCATTTAATGAATCGCGGCGGGTTGAATCTTTGCTTAAATCAACCTGGGGCAGCTTTGATTTGTTAAGCAATTGCAAAAGGTCGCTGGCGCTTTTTTTAATCTGGGCATCGCTGCCTTTATTTATAATTCCGTTTAATGCCTGCACATAATCGCCTAAACGGTTTTGCTTGCTAAGTATCAAAGCCTGTAACAACTGGAATTTTCCTGATAGGGTGTTAGGCTTAAAAATTGAGTTACTCATTTCTGCTTTATACCAGGCAGAGTCTAAACGGTTTTGGGCATAGTCATTATAAGCACTTTCGAAATAATCGTCAATGGCTTTCTCTTTCAGCTTGGCCTGGTTTACGTAGTTAGGGTCTTTCAGCACCTTGGCAATTACGCTTTCAGGATACTGTTCTAAAATCAGGTTCTTATACTTTTCGGCCATGTCGGGCCTTTTAAGCTTCATGGCAATCAGGTATAAGTTATAATAGCTTTCAAGCATTAATTTATGTTTCGGAAAGCGGGCGTTTACCGTTTCAAACATATCCTGCGCTTTAGGGTAGCTTTCCAATCCATCCTTGTAAATAGTGCCTGCGTTATAGTAAGCATCTACCATCCTGTCAATAGACTTGGCCATCTTCTCGGGGGTAGTAGGTATGTTGGCAAACATTTTTTCCTCCACGGTTCCTTTAGGTGCTGCGGTGCTGTCCTTTTTGGAACTAACTGTATCTACAAGGGTAGACGTTTCCTCCTCCGCCGAACCAGAAGTGTTTTTATTGGCCCTGCGCCAATCTTCTTCAAGATTTCTGTTGCCCCATTTTTTTACAAAGTCGTTATAGCCCTGTGCCCTGGTGGCGGTACTGTAAAAATACCAGGTTGAGCCACCGGCGGTGTTTGGCCCCGTAGTATTAGTGTTGTTGGCGTTAAACGCCGCCTGTTGTTTGGCTAATTCGGCGGCAGCCTTTTTATCTTCGTCCTCTTTTTGTTTGCGCGCAATAGCGTCTTTTATGGCAGCCTCAATCTGATCTTTAGGCAATGCTGCAAGTTTTTGCAAACTGTCCTCTTCGGCAATTATGGTTAGCTGTTTAACCAGGTTATCAAGTACCTTATCTCTCTCTTCAACTGCCCTATATCCCTTATCGTTCTTAGCCATAAAACTAAGGGTAGAATCGTAGAAAAACTTAGCTGGTACGTAGGCCTCATCTTGATAATCAAGGTCAGCAAGCTTTAAAAATGCCAAAGCCTTCTGGTCGTTGCTTTTAGAAAATTTAATGGAGTTGTGCAAAAAGCCCCGGGCTTCTTTCCGGTTGTTTTCTGATAACGAAATAAGGGCCAACTCGTAATATACCTGGTCCCAATATTCGCGGTACCTCGGTTGTTTGGCCATTTTTGCCAGCAGGGCCCGCACTGCAGCATTATCATTGGCATTGCCCCGGGCCAGTTTTGCCATTTTTATTTTGGCGTAAAACTCCATGTCGTAATTGGGACGGCTTTTTAAAACCAGCTTAAAGTTTTCAATGGCTTTTGTGTTGTTGCCCAGCATCTGGTAACACTGTGCCAAAACAAATAATGGGCGAACAGTAAGCTTCTTTTTCTTTCTTATTTTATCGCTCTCCAGGTATTTTTCAAGGGGTGTAATTGCACCGGCATAATCTTTTTTCGAAACCCTTAAATCTGCTTCGGCCAGGTTAAGGTCGTCATCGTAATTTTTGTAAAAATTATTGTCGCTTCTAACGTAAGTTACAATAGCCGAAGCCTGTTCAAATTTGCCCTGGCGGGTGTAGGTTTTTATCAGCCAAACCAACGCATCTGAACG
>CAISWS010000202.1 GCA_903889265.1 uncultured Bacteroidota bacterium | reverse complement strand
TTACCCATTTCGGTGTTAAAGTTAAACACCAGAAATCCCGGTCCGTAAAATGTAACAACAGCGTTTCCCCCGGCGCGCGGTATTTCTTTACCACTCTTCTTCCAAACCAGGTCGGCCTGATCGGTAAACGATGCGGTATGCTTTACTTCTCCCTCACCAAACTGGATGTTAACGGTATGCTTTACATGTATAAACCGGTCGGCAAAAGGAATGGTTAGCAGATTATGTACAAAATTGAAGTGAGCGAAATCTGCGCCATTCTCAGCAAAGTCCTGCAAATGGATCCTTAAAATATCGCTCTTTTTGCCGTAGTATTTAAAGTCTTTTACCTGTGTTAACTGGCCATCGGTAGTCCAGTGCGGGGCTTTCTTTTCGCTGTGATGCCAAACCAAAATCAAACCCCAGTTTTCCTTTACTATCCACTGCTCGGGATTGTTTTGTGGTACTTTATCAGCGTAAGGTACTTTTGCGCATTGGCCCTTAGTGTTAAACTCCCATCCGTGAAAAGGACAAACCACATTATTGCCCCTAACGCATCCATGTGCCAGGTTGGCGTTTAAGTGCGGGCAGTAGGCATCCATAACACCAACCTCTCCATTTTCGCCTCGGAAAACAGCGAATTTTTGGCCAAAGGCATCTGCTTCTATTACCTGCCCTTTTTTAACCTCATCTGAACTGCACAGGCTAAACCAACCGTTGGGATAGGGCGGCGGATAATTTTTGGCTCTTAATTTTTCATAATCGGGATCAAAAGCTACAACGGCTCTTTTTTTCCATTTTACAAAAACGGCAGCATAAACGGTGACTAAAAGAGCAACTATAGTTGCAAGAAAAAATAAAACTGCGTTTGCAATCATAACCTGTGGTTATTGTTAAATAATCAGCTTGTAATTTGGTAAAACCGGACAGTGGGAGTGAAATGTCGGGTCTTAGTAGGCGTGGGTATACAAAGCGACGGCAAACATAATTTTTTATTTAAGAAAAGCCTGTTAATAAATGCTGTATTTGGAGTATTGATTCACGCAAATTTCAGCGTGTAATTTTCGCCAAAGCAAAACGGAATTTTCGCAGTAATGTCCTATCCAATTTTGCACTTAAAACAACAGCGGATAATTTATACTAACTTACAAGTTGATAACCATTATCCGAGTCCTGGTTGCTGTTAGTTTTCCTCTCAAAAAAATCCGGTTATCTTCACGTTATAAACTTTAAGCAGTTATGGAAACAATATCAGCAAGCACATCGCGCTATCCGGTTGAAAAGAACAAGGTGCTTGATGCGGATTTTAAATCAAGCAAAAACTTTTATTATAGTGATAAAATACTGAGAAATCATTTTAAGCGCATCGTGTCGGAAGAGGGATATACTTATATGCAGGCCCGGCTAGAATGGACCGGTAAAGAAGCTGCGGGAAGTATGAACGACTCGTCTTTACAGGCAGATAAGCATGGACCTGAGCTGGTGAAGCGTAACTTTTTAGGACATAATATTAATGAGATAAGATTTCATCCTGCTTATTGGGAGTTGATGAAGGTGGCTGTGAAATCAGAAATGTTCAGGGTAAAATGGGAACCCTCTTTAGCTGAAAAATTTTGCAACGAAAAACAACGACTTGGATTTGCTTCAGGCTATTTGTATGCTATGAGCGAGAGTGGACAATACTGCCCTCTTTGTATGACCGATGGTGTTGCACGGCTTATTGACCTGTTTTGCGATGAGGAGGATAAGGCAAGACTGTTGCCGCATATTTATACCGACAAGGCCGAAGAACTTTTTACCGGTGCCATGTTTTTGACGGAGAAGACCGGCGGCTCTGATGTAGGTGCAAATATTACTGTAGCTACGCACAAGGAAGGTAAAACATGGTTACTGAATGGCGAAAAATGGTTCTGCAGCAATGCCAATGCGGAATTAATTTTTGCCTTGGCCCGGACGGACGAATCCATAAAAGGAACACGAGGGCTCTCCATCTTTTTAATTGAAAAGAATTTGCCCAATGGTGAAAAAAATCCGGTTGACGTAATAAGGCTGAAAGAGAAATTAGGCGTGCGCTCCATGGCCAGTGCTGAATGTATGCTAACCGACACCCTGGGCATAATGGTGGGTAACGAATTTGAGGGTTTCAAGGTGATGGTTGAAATGATAAGCCTGTCGCGCCTGTATAATTCGGTAGCTGCACTTGGTGCATCCAGGAGGGCTTTGGTAGAGGCTTACCAGTTTTTAGCCCACCGCAAAACATTTGGTAAACCCGCACTTGAGCATTCTCTTATACGCACAAAACTTACCGAACTGGGCGCATTAAATGTGGCAAACTTCTATCTGGTTTGGAAAGCCATTGAGTCGTTAGATCTGGCTGATTCCGGCGATGAAAGGGAAGCGCAATTATTCCGCTTACTAAATCCGATGACCAAAAAATGGTCTGCTGAAACGGGTGTTTATATTACCCGTGAAAGCATGGAACTGATGGGCGGCCTGGGTTATATTGAAGATGGAGTAATGCCAAAGCTGATGCGCGACGTAATGGTGTTGCCAATCTGGGAAGGGTCTGGCAATATTATTATCCTGGATATGCTGAGGTCATTATTAAAAACAAAAGGGTTTGAGGTGATGTGCGAAGCAATTATCAAATCGGCTGATGCAAGCGACGAGTATGGTGCTTTCTTAAAAGAAGAGATAAGTAAGTTGATGCCTTTTGCTGAAAAGTTAAAGAAACTTCCGCAAGACGAAATGGAAGCCTCGGCTAAATTATTTTTTGAGAAACTCACTTCACTGTACCAGATATCGTTGCTTATAAATAACCTGAATGGGGAGAGTAAACAATGGATATTACCAGCACTTACTTTTTTAAAGGAAAAATACGCACCTTCGGATCTGAAGGAAGTTGAACCACTATCAGCAGAAGCAGTGAAAGGATTGATTGGTTGGGATTTTTAGGCCGGGCATAAATCGTTCATAAATAACATTAACCACTTTGCATGGTCATATCTCTTATTGCCGCTATGAGCGAAAACAGGGTTATCGGAATTCAAAACCGTTTGCCCTGGCATCTTCCGGCTGACCTTGCCAATTTTAAACACATAACAGCTGGTAAGAAATTTATTATGGGCCGAAAGAGTTATGAGGCTGAAGACAAGCTTTGTTCCGATGCGGGTAATGTTATTATAACCCGGCAAAAAAACTACCATGTGGCACCCCACGAAACTACCGCCCCGGGTTTACGCGAGGCTTTTGAAAAGGTGCAAAAGGAGGCAGAGGTTTTTATATTAGGAGGTGCAGAAATATTTGCCCAATCAATAGATATAGCTGACCGGCTATACATTACCCTGTTACACAACAAGTTCATAGGGGATGCTTTTTTTCCGGAAATAGACCTTACTATCTGGAAAATTTCAAAACAAAGAAACTTTAGAGCTGATGAGGAAAATCCTTATGATTATTCGTTTATAGAATACATCAGGAAGTCATAAAATCCTCAGGCAAAGTATTGCAATACCAACCACCACAATCCGGTACTAATAAACGATAGCAGGATACCTGTGCCCACCATCAGGTTGGCCAGCCTGGGGTTGAGCTGATACTGATCGGCAATAACACTGGCGGTTATCATAGGGGCCATGGCTGCTTCAAAAACGCTTATCTGTGGTATTATACCCCTGGTGTTAAGGATCAAGGCAACACCGGCAACCATTGCAGGTGCCACTATAAGTTTATAGCCTAAGCCAGGTAAAAGCAGTTTCAGCTCATCCTTCCAGCCCCTGAAATTAAGTTGGAGGCCCACCGTAAAAAGTGCCAGGGGAACCAGGGTTACAGCAATTTTTTCGAAAAAAGGATTAATCGGGGAAAGGTCAAAAAAGCATGGCAGAATAAGCGCAAGAACAAAGGCAACAAAGGGAGGGAACTTAACCAGCTTTAATGCAACATCCTTTACCCCCGGTTGCTTATTGCCTGATGCCCCCATTGCCATCATAGCACCAACAGTTGCCATTAGTACAAACGTAATCTGGTCGCTGATTACAGCTATGCTAATGGCATGTTCACCGTAATAAGCCTGTATAAGGGGAAATCCCACAAATGAAGTATTGCCCAAACCCGCGGTAAGCGTAAGTGCAGTGCGTGTTGCGGGCGAAATGGGAAACTTTAAAGAGTATAACTTAAATACTAACCAACTGCCAACCCAAACAATAAGTGGCATAACAGCGGGTAATAACAAATCACTGCTCCATTTTATGGCCGGGATGTATCTTAAGGCTACCGACGGTATTGCCAGGTAAATTATCCAGATGTTAATTCCTTTGTGCGCGTTTTCTGGTATTAGTTTAAAAGCACGCAGAAAAAGTCCGGCGGAAATGCAAACGCCTATCAGTATAAAGTTTATCAATTCAGCTATGTATTTGGTTATACCTGTAGGCTAAGTTAACAAAACGGGCATCTTTAGCCGTTTTGCTAACATCAGTTGTGCATTTAAAGCTGGTGATTATCAGCTATTTAAAAAGTTGTAATAATGATTTAACGCAATCATAATGCGCAGGTATTGGCAGCAAAGAAACAAAAAGTATTTTCGCAGCCTGTTTTGACTCTCTAAAACCACACACTAATATGAACTTACGTCAATTTAAATCAATACTGCTTATAGTGATTTTTATAGCCTCCGGCTTTAGTAGCATTAAAGCTGCAGTTGTATATCAATACGGCTTTGAAAACCTACCAGGTAATGGCCTAACCGCCACCAGCCCCTGGACAGGCACCCCTGATGTTTTAGCAACTGGCTTAACCAATGTGTCATGGGCTACGAATTATAGTGGTGGGTCATTTATAAGTTATTCAGGTTCTTGCGGTACTACCAGTTGCCAGTCTTTGTCGATAAGTGGTAATAACGAACCTTCAAGCACTACTTACACACTAACGCTTACCGTTAATCCCGGTTACGCTTTGAATATTACAGGCATTTCTTTCTGGGACAGAGAAAGTACTACCGGCCCTAAAACTGCCAGCATTACTTTTGACGGCACAACAGCGTTTAGCAATTTAACGCTTGCGGGTACTACCGGAACTAATACGGGCTTATTAACACCGACAGGAAGTTTTACTAACCTTACGGGCACTTTTACTTTGGTAATGACCCTGTCAGGCGCAACCAACACTAGCGGAACCTTCCGCCTGGATGATTTTGTTATTGACGGCAGCGTAACTACTGCGTCAACTATTAATGCATATGCTATTACCGGGGGAGGAAGCCTCTGCGCTGGTGGAACAGGTGTTGCCATTGGCCTAGCGGCTTCGGATACAGGAGTTACATATCAGTTAAAAGCAGCGGGAAATGTAAATGTTGGCACCCCGGTAGCAGGCACGGGTTCTGCTATCAGTTTTGGCTTACAGGCAACTGCAGGAACGTACACTGTTTTAGCTACCAACAACACTACACAGGATACTGCATCTATGACCGGCACAGCAACTATTGTTGTTAATCCGGTGCCAACGGTAAACCTGGGTTCAGCAGTAACACAATGCGGCGGTACGGTAACACTGAATGCAGGTAACGCCGGAAGCACCTTTTTATGGAGCGATAACACTACAGGGCAAACTGATGTGGTAAGCAGCACCGGAACTTACAGTGTAACAGTTACTGAAGCTACCTGCTCGGCTTCTTCATCTGTTTCAGTTAACATCAGTTCGCCACCCACCATTAGTTTTACGGGCTCTGTTCTTAATATCTGTTCCGGTCAGCAGGCAATGGTGATTGCCAGTGGTGCAACGTCATATGCATGGAGCAATAGCCTTACCACTGCAAGCATTACAGTTCAACCCGCATCTACCACAACATATAATGTTACCGGTACAACGAATGGTTGTTCGGCAACCAGCTCTGCAACGGTTAATGTAAGTTCTGCAATCTGGGATACTTTACCCATGCAGATATGCCAGGGTGCATCATTCAACGGGCATAATACCAGCGGCACTTATTCAGATACATTGCATGCAGTTGGCGGATGCGATAGTATTGTTACCGTTAACCTGCAGGTATTGCCTATAGCAGTTACAACCGCAACTCAGACTATCTGTGCCGGGCAAACATACCAGGGCCATTCAACCAGCGGTACCTTTAGCGATACTTTAACTACCGGAACAGGTTGTGATAGCGTGGTTACTTTAACTTTAACCGTTACCGCACCAGTTACAAGCTCAGCAACACAAACAATTTGCGCCGGCCAATCATATCAGGGCCATAATACCAGTGGTACCTTTACAGATACATTAACCACCGGAACCGGTTGCGATAGCGTTGTTACTTTACAGCTTACTGTTACACCCGCGCTTACCGGTTCAACAAGCCAAACCATTTGCAACGGTCAAAGTTATAATGGCCATACTACTTCGGGTACCTTTAACGATACGCTGCAGTCGGTTGGCGGTTGCGATAGTATTGTTACGCTTAACCTTGTAGTTATGACTCCTATTACACTGGCTTTGTCGCATTCTATATGTAAGTATGATACTTTTATGGGGCATACTACTTCGGGCAATTACGTGGATACTTTTCAGGCTGCAAACGGGTGCGATAGCCTGGTTTATTTACAACTTAAAGTTAACGCCTTGCCACATGTAACGCTGTATCTTACTTTCGACACAGTTTGCAGCAATGCAGCTGCCATTACTATGAGCGGTGGCTCGCCAGCCGGAGGTTACTACTCGGGTCAGGGCATTATCAATTCGCAATTTGTTCCTTCGGCAGCTCCGCTGGGTTATGATTCCATAGTATATACTTATACAGACTCTAACGGATGTACCAAAGGGCGTTATGAATTTGCTTATACCCAAACTTGTACTGATACTACCGATACTACAGCTACGGGTATTCTTAGTGTTAACAGGGCAGTTTTCCAGGTGTTGCCCAACCCTGCCCAGGATTATTTATCTATTGAAAATACCGGAGCAGATGCAACATACTCTCTCAGCCTTTATGATTTGCTTGGCCGCCTTGTAATTTATCAACCTGCAACGGGTAATCTTTCAGGAAAAATGACCGTGGATATACGTCAACTTCCTGCAGGGCTTTACCTCCTTAATATAACCGGGGAGGGTGGTAAAGTTTCAGGCTTTAAAATTGTAAAAGATTAAAGTCATTGTTCATATTCTTTAAGATATGCAAAAGCGCCCAAACAACCTGGGCGCTTTTGTTTTATATCAACTTGATAAGGCATTTTCAGTATTAAGTTCAAAAAACTATTTTCGCTTTAAGCTATTTAATAAAATAACATTATAAATTATAATTTGATGAACTTATTCCATCAACTAAAAAAGGCCGTCAGTTCAAATGCCTCGAAATATTTTTTTGCCACTATGGCAATTTCTTTTGCTATAAGCAATGAGATGTTAGCCCGTGCAGGCGGTGGCGGTGGCGGACATTCAAGCGGAGGCCACAGCAGTGGCGGTGGCGGCTATGGCGGTGGTGGTGGATTTTATATGCCCGTGGGAGGAGGAGGAGGAATGAGCCCGTCGGTAGTGGTGCTGATAATTATTATAGTGGTAATTTACGTAGTAGTTAAGGGAAGAATGGGAGGTGGTAACCCTGAAATGGGGGAGGACAATGGGTCTTTAAACATACCATCTCAACCATTCCCGGAAGGTTTGGACAAAGCCAAGGTGCAAACCTCATTTATTGCCATTCAGAACGCATGGCAGCAAAAGGATCTAAAGGATGTAAGAAAGTGGATATCGGACGGAGTTTACCAGCGTTATGCAGCGCAGTTTCAGATGATGAATAAACTATCGCAGGTAAACAAGCTTACAAATATACAAGTGAACGGGATTAAGCTTGCAAAAACTGCGGTAGATGGCAATTATCAGACTGCAGACGTGGCTATCAGCTTTACCATGGATGATGAGTTTTTGAGCAGTAAATACCCTTCTTTTAATGAACGTTTTTTTGGTGATAGCGATACTGAGGTTTGGAAGTTTATAAAAAAACAGGGAGCACAGGGCGGCAAAAATTTATATGATAACCAAAACTGCCCTAATTGCGGTGCGCCGTTTGAAACCAAAATGGGCGAAATCAGCCGTTGCAGCCAATGCGGAACATTAACTAACAATGCCACTTACGATTGGGTTTTAAGCGAAATTACCCAGGTGGATGATTATAATGGAAACAATGGGCTGGAAATAAATCAGGAGTTACATGAACTGACCAAGAATGATACCCTGTTTGCTGTGCAGCGGGTAGAAGATATTGCCTCAAATGTATTTATGCAGATAATGGAAGTGCTGACTGGTGAAAGTGATAAAAAACTGGCCCGTTTTGCTGAACCTGAAACGGTTGCAGCTATACTGAAACAAAAAGCCGCCATGGGAAGTATTGTTTTCGACAGGCTTTATCTGAACGATGTAACGCTAAGTTCCTTTAATACCACCACGGAGAGACTGAACCTGGTTTTCAGCCTTACCGCTACCTACCAGCGTGTGCGTGCGGGACAAACCTTAACCCTGATAGACCCCGAAATGGCAACCGCTAATTATCAAATGGTGTTAACTAAAAATTTAAAGGGACTTCAAACACCCGCGAAGGAAACTGTTTACAGTTACGAATGTTCGAATTGTGGGGCTCCTTTTGCTGATACCACTAACGATGTTTGTCCTTATTGCGGCACTGCGGTAATTGACTTTAACCGCAACTGGGTGCTTACGGAGTTTACAATGTGAGTTTAGCTGTAAAACACTTCTGCTTTTAAAGTACCCAAGCCTAAGTGTCAGAGACGCTGACAAATCAAATCCCTTTCTGTCTGTACAGGTAAGGAATATTTTCTTTCATTACCTTTTGCAGGTTCATAACCTTATCGTACGATTGTTGGGTTATCCTGCTATCTGTGGTATCACCAATTGCATCAAAGTAGCGGTGGTTAAAATCGAGCATGGCTTGTATATCAACCATTTTATCTGCCGCACCAGGTTCATGAGGAATTACGGGCTGGTCAATCCATTTGTAAGGTAGTTTTGCAAATGTGTTAACCACAGGTGTTTTAAAATGCGATACAAAACACCCGGAAACAAATATGTTAGGCGAAACCAGTTTATTCTGCATCATGTAAACAAACGCGTGCGGATCGTAAAGCAAAGGATACTGCTTTGAACCACAAACGCTTACGGTTTTTAAGAAAAGATCGGTATATGCTTTTCCCAGCTCAGGAGTGCTAAGGTCGCAGCCCGTGTTGTATATCTGCTGCGGGTTTACAGTACCCAGTTGCTGCACAAAGTTGTCGTACTCCGGTTGTATCAACTTATAAAATTCCGGATACATAATAGGAAGCAGTTTGTAATTGGTAAACTTAAAATCGTAGTTAAGTACCACCAGGTCGGGCCTGAAATTTTCTGCAATCCGGTAATAATAATATTGTGCAACCAGGGTCCAGTCAGATATCAGTATTACGCTGTTTTTAGGTGCAGATTCGTCCAGCGACTTCATCATGCTTTTACTGATGTCGAGCTGGCGTTTATCATCCAAAGGAAAATTCCAAAGCATTTGCACAATCACGAGCACCGGTAGAATAGCTACTGCCTGTTTGCTGCGCTCCATCAGCCAGCCAATACCAAATGGGATAGCCAGCGCCAGGGCAAAATAAGGTAACAGCATGTATGCATCGCTATCGCCGGTCTGGTCGAGCCGCAGCTGATAAAACTGAAGTAGCACAAAAAAGCCAACGATGGAGTAGGCCATGCGGCTCCAGCCTTTTCTGAAAAGTTCTATCAATCCCGCAACAATAAAAATCAGAAAAAGCCCGTACTGCCTGGCCAGTAACCAGGTAAAATAAGGGAAACGCATACCCAATATACCTTCTGAATTCTCCAACGTCTTATTCATCCATGCGCCTCCGCTTACATGGAAAAAGAAACGGCTAAGGTTATCAGGCTGTCCGAATTTAAATGGTAGGTCAACTGAGGCCCGCACCATCATTAAAGCGTAAAAGAAGGTGGTGGTTACAAAAGTAACCGCCATAAAAATGCCAAACTGGCGCGAGCGGATAAATGAAAGGATAGTTATTTCAGAAGCTTTTCTATCCACCTTTTTCTTTTTAACCCCTGGCTTATTTACTACCGGCGCAGTAAAAACATCTCTGCCTGCAAAAAGGAAGAGGAAAGGGATAAATAAAATTGTTGTAAGGTGGTGGTTCGCTAAGCCAAGCGAGAGGCCAATGGCCCCAATAATCAAATCTTTTGTATTCCGGCTTTTATTAAAGGCGATGGCCCCGTATACCATTAGGGCAAATGTGAAAACATGAAAGGCGTATACCTCAACATTGTTGGCCCAGTACCAGGCCGTAAAACCCGAGGCAAAAGCGAGCGCACTACACAGTGCAATCAGATGCTGATATAGTTCTTCAAAATCAGGATAAGTACGTTTTAAAATACCAAAAACAGTAAGATAAAGAAGGCTGCATGCTATTGCCGTTGAGGTAATAGAGAAAAGCATGATATGCATAAAATGCGAGGACGTGAACAACGACAGGATAGACGACCACAACCAGCCCAGATAAATATAAGATGGAAAGCCCGGGCCGTGGGCCACTGAACCCAGTTTTGTTACCACTGCAAACTCGCCTGCATCAGCAAACCCCAACGAATCTGAACGGGTAAACCAAAACAGGCCGAATGAAATGGCAAAAGCAAGAAAAGCGAATAAGGTTTTTAGTAAGGTACTTTTATTCATAAACCTGAAAAATTTTGTATGGGCAAAATAATATTAGGTGGTGATAGCCCTAAACGGACAAGAGTCAAAACTAAAATAATTTGTGGTTTAAATTAAGACCGGGGAAAAGCGAAAAATCGGGTAGATGGTTTGAATCTTGTGAATGCTGCTTTAATGTTTGCTTTTTAAATAATGGCTAAGGCACCTAGACCGGCCTGCCGGCGTAAGCCACAAAAAGGGCCATGAGCAAAAACACAGAATTTATAATTGCATGCTGGTATTCCTTACGTCTGACGTGCGTATATATGGCGCCTGTCATTATCAAGACAATAGCGGCTGCACTGATAAAAGTAAGGTAGTTTCCGTGCCCTAATAATCTGGGTACTATCACCAAAATCCCACTGATAAGTTCAGTAGCGGCTATTATTTTTATTATCCACGGTTCAAAATCTTCCGCCCAGGTTCCTCCGCTTGCAATAACCTTTTCTTTAGTTTGAAAAAATTTAAAGCTGCCCGTTATTATAAAAACCAAACCCAGCAACCCCTGTACAATCCAAAGCGCTATTGGCATTTTGTTTTATTTTTTATAATGATAGTGCATTTTAATGAATAATGAGAGTGGAAACCTTTTTAAGCTTGCCGGTCTTAAATGAGTAATGAGTAAAAAACGCGATTCATAAAAAAGGCCAGCCAGTTGTAAAACGGGCTGGCCTTTTTGTTGTTTTAATAATCTTGCGCTTACCATAAATGCACCCTTAAACTATCAGCCAGGTACATTTTATCGCCGGGTTTAACATTATAAGCGTCATAAAATTCAGGTACGTTGGGGAAAGGGCCGTTTACCCGGTATTGAGCCGGAGCGTGCACGTCGCTCATAAGTTGTGCAGCCAGTTGTTCTTTACGTATCTGCAACATCCAACCCAAAGCATAGCCCTGGAAGAAACGCTGCAAAGGCGTATATCCGTTTATTTTCTCTCCTTTTTTATAGGTTTCAGTTTGTTTAAATGCGTCAAGGCCTAGCAAAATACCGCCTAAATCGGCGAGGTTTTCACCCAGGCTTGCCTTGCCGTTTATGTGGAGAGTATCAACTACTACCATATTATTAAACTGGTTTATCAGCGGTTGGGTGCGTTGGTTAAATTGCTGTTCATCTGTTTTACTCCACCAGTTTTTAAGGTTTCCTTTTTCATCAAACTGCCTTCCTTCATCGTCAAAGCCGTGGGTAATTTCATGGCCAATAGTTGAGGCGGCCGTGTAGCCGTATACCAGTGCATCATCAAGTTCGGTGTCAACCTTGCCAGGCACCGTAAACTGGCCTGCAGGCAACACTATTTCGTTGTTTGATGGGTTGTAATATGCATTGTAGGTTTGCGGGGTCATATCCCATTCATCGCGGTTAACGGGTTTGCCCAGTTTATTTAAGTTGTACTGGTTCCACCATTGGTTGCCGCGCATTACATTAAGTGCATAGGGCCCACGGTCAATTTTAAGCGCGGAGAAATCTTTCCATTTATCAGGGTATCCAACTTTTGGGCGCACGGTGCTGAGTTTATGTAGTGCTTTTTGTTTGGTGCTGTCGGTCATCCAATCCAATTTTTGAATGCGGGCTTTAAAGGCAGTGCGTATTCCTTCAACCATAATGGTGTAACGCTTCTTCGCATTTTCATTAAAATATTCGCGCACAAAAAGCTGGCCCAGTGCTTCTCCTATTGCGTCCTCTTCAGCATCCAGCACACGTTTCCAGCGGGGGCGTTCTTCTTTTGCACCCAATAATAGTTTGCCATAAAAATTAAAGTTGGCAGCAACAAATGGTGTGCTCAGATCTGAGGCAAATGACTGCACCAGGTGAAACGTCAGGTAATCTTTCAGTGTCTCCATTTTTTCTGTCGCAAGTATGTGGTCCAGTTCTTTATAAAACTCGGGTTGGCCGACAATTACACTGTCAACATGGGTAACGCCTATCTGTTTTAACACACCGGGCCAGTCAATACCCGGAGATAATTTTTTAAGATCACCAATAGCTATTTTGTTATAGTTGGCATAAGGGTCACGCAGGTTTTCAAGTTTCCGCGAAGCTTTGGCCAGTTTGGTTTCAAGAGCAATAATAGCCGTTGCTTTTTTTGATGCAAGTGTGCTGTCAATACCCGAAAGTGTAAGTATAGTAGTGATATATTTAGGATAAGCCTCTCTAACCGCTGTTGTAATTGGGTCGGTATTGAAATAGTAATCCCGTTCAGGTAAGCCAATACCGCCCTGCCACATTACATAAGCCATTACATCACTGCTTTTGGCATCTTGTTGCACCCCTTCGCCAAAAAGAACATTGGAACCATACGTATGCATGTGGGCTGCCTGGTTCATTACGTCTTTAGGTGTTTTAAGGGCATTGATGGCATTTAACTCATCGCGCAAGGGTTCAATGCCTTTCTTTTCAATGGATACTGTATCCATACCACTATACCAAAAATCAGCAATTTGCTGGTCTACCCCTTTTGTTGCTCCTGCTTTCAGCGCCTCTTCATTAATATGCCTTAACCGGCTATACAACTCTTCCTTTACCAGCGAACCGATACCCCAGCGGGTTTCATCAGCAGGTATTGGGTTCTTTTTTATCCAGCCCCCGTTAGCAAAATGAAAGAAGTCTTCATTCGGTTTTACCGTGGTATCAAGGTTGCTTGTCAATATATCTGCACCGGTGGCCATGGGTTGCGGGTGATTGCAGGCGCTTAAAAAGGCCACAGCAATTGCTGCAAAGCATATTTTTTTCATCATTCGTTTTATTTTTTCAGAGGACGAGATTAGGCATTTTTAATGGCATTTTGAGTCTTTAAGTTGGCAGGGCTAACAAGGGCATTTAACCGAGTAGGTATTTTATGTTTTTTTAATAGCCATTAATAGTTGGCGCTACTGTAAATGATTAATTTTAAAATATTATGGAATTATTGTCGTTTTCGAATCTGAGTATAACATCGACCCTAAAGCATGAGCCCTAAAAGAACCATTTTAGTAGCCTTAGCGCTGGTAGCGTTAAGCACCCTGGCAGTTAAGATACTTTTAAGCAAAAGCAATGAAGCCATGCTGCCCTTTAAGCAAGGCCCTCCGTATGCCCGTGACTGGCAAATAGCCGATTCGCTGATTGGTGTTGGCTTGCCGGTTGAAGCGTTAAACAAAGTAGATGCCATCCGTGAAAAATCCATAGCTGATAATAATTATGGTCAGCTTATAAAGGCATTGATTTATAATGAAGCGCTGAAAAACCAAAACAAAGAGCAAAGGCAGGAAAACATTATTTCAGAAATCGAAAAGGAATTGGTGAAGGCCCCCTATCCGGTTAAACCGGTATTGCAATCGATGTTGGCGCAGCTATATTGGAGCTACTATGAAAATTACCGTTATAAAATATTGCAACGCACTCAGTTGACAGGTGCGCCGGGCCCTGACATTGCTACCTGGGATGCGGCCGCGTTCAGCAAGCGTTCGGCGTCCCTCTACCTGGAATCGTTAAACGAAGTTGACAGCTTGCAACGGACAGACCTGAATATCTTTAATGACGTATTACGCCAATCGCCCGCCTCGAAAAACTTCAGGCCTACCCTTTATGATTTTCTGGCTATCCGGGCAATTACATTTTTCGAAAATTCAGAAGTAGGCCTTTCAGACCCTGCGGATAAATTTGTAATAGATGATGTCCGCTACCTGGGCACGGCTGTTGATTTTATGAATATCCATATAAGTCCGTCCGATTCTTTTTCGTTGTTGCCAAAGGCGGTAAAAGTTATGCAAAACCTTGCCCGGTTCAATTTACAACGGGGTAACACGAATGCTTTTGTTGATGAAGAGTTAACCCGCCTCAATTTTTCGTATGTGCATATTGTGAACGAACGAAAAGACAGTTTATATCTTGCTGCCCTTCAGCATTTAGAGGAACGGTATCCTGACGATACCATTAGTGCCATGACCGGCTTTGAAATCGCCGAACAACTGAACGCAATGGGCAGTAAATACGTGCCTGGGAAAGACAGTAGTTACCGGTGGATGAAACAAAAGGCCATTGATAAATGCACAGAGGTTGGCAAACATTTCCCCCATACAACAGGTGCCGCAAATTGCGTGTCCCTTTCGGGAAAAATACTGGAGACTCATTTTTCATTTAAATCAGAGCATGTAAATGTGCCTGATAAACCCTTTAAGCTACTGTTCACCTATACCAATACGGATAGCATTTACATCCGCGTTGTTAATGCTGAAGGAATTAACCCGGATACGATGGATGACTTGTCCTATCTGAATATGCTCAGGGTTATGTCAGCTGCTCCTGAAATAAAACGCTGGGCGGTTTATTTGCCCGGCTACGCAGATCATCAGCAACATAAAACTGAGTTACCCGTGTCGCCTCTTAAAAAGGGGTCATATTATATCCTTGCATCTACATCCCCGGTTTTTGATGTTGCGCAGGCAATTGTGGCGTTTGCGAGCATACAGGTATCAAACCTTGGATATGTTTCAAGGCACGTTAAGGAAAAAAATGAGTTTTGGATACATGACCGCACCACCGGAAAGCCCGTTAGCGGTGCAACTGTAAATGTATTTGTAAAAAGGTACGAAAGTAACATAAGAAAATATGTAAACACATTGAGAGCTACCTATACCAGTGATATTAATGGCTGTATTATTGACAAAGGAGGAAAGGAATACGAGCAAATTGAATTACAGATAATGTATAAGGATGAGCGCCTGGTATCTGCAGATTATGATAATTATTACAGCAGGGGTGCTAATGACGATAAAGATGATGAATGGGAAGCGCATGTTGTTTTCTTTTTAGACCGCGGTATTTACAGGCCGGGACAAATACTTTATTTTAAAGGGCTTTGCCTGAAAACCAAAAACGGGCAAAATAAAATTGAGAAAGGTGTGCATAAGGTGGTTGAGCTGAATGACGCCAATGGACAAAAAGTATCGGAACTGAATTTGACTTCGAATGACTTCGGTACGTTTTCCGGAACATTTACACTACCCTCAACCGGCCTCAATGGAAGGATGAGCCTGACGACCGGTGATGGTGATTATGAAAAGGATTTCAGGGTGGAGGATTATAAACGGCCACAGTTTGAAGTAACTTTTGAACCAATAAAAGGCAGCTTCAGATTAGGCGACAAAGTGAGCATTACGGGTAAGGTTACCAGTTATTCGGGAGCAGCTGTTGATGGGGCTGAAGTACTATATCATGTAAGGCGCAGGGCAACTTACCCTTACTGGTTTAGCTGGGAGCCGCAACCAGAAAGCAATAGCCAGGAAATTGTGACTGAAAAAGCCCGGACTGATGCAAAGGGGGAGTTTAAAGTAAACTTTACAGCCCTGGCTGATGCAGCGGTTAAGCCTTCTTCATTGCCGCAATACGCTTATTCTGTTTCAGCAGATGTAACTGATGTGAATGGAGAAACACAATCTGCCAATGCCAGTGTAAACGTGGGTTATATTGCGCTACAGGCCAAATTAGGCTTGCTTAAAACATACAGCACCAAAGATACCGCTGCCGTTAAAATTATAACCCAAAACCTGAATGGGGAGTTTGAAGCAGCCAAAGGCACTATTCAGGTTTTTAAATTAAAGGACAACGACCATTTTACACGCAGCCGGCCATGGGAGAGACCTGACCAGCCGATGATAAGTGATAACGAATTCCACAAAAATTTCCCGCTGGATATTTACGGCGATGAGAACCGCATGGAACTATGGCCAAAGGCTGAAAAAGTATTGGACCTTGCATTTGATTCGGAACATGAAAAGGCATTTCACCTAACCGGCCTCAACACCTGGAACGAAGGCGGATACGTGGCAGAACTAACCACACACGATAAATTTGGCACTGAGGTGAGAACCAAAAATTATTTTACGGTTTACGACTTGCGCAAAAAGGAAATGCCCCTAAAACAATTGTGGTGGGTTGAAAAAATAAAAGATGTGGCAGAGCCCGGTCAAACTGCCAAAGTATTAATAGGTTCTTCGGAAAAAGATGTGGCGGTATTATATGAGGTAGGACTGAAAGGTGTAGTAATTTATCATGAACTGATAAAGCTAAACAACGAAAAGAAGCTGATAGAATTACCTATAAAAGAAGAATACCGGGGTAATGTAAATATGAGTTTCAGAATGGTGAAGGATGAAAGGGTTTTTAATGAGGAGATACTGGTTAATGTACCTTACACTAATAAAGAGCTAAAAATGGAATTCACCACTTTCCGGGATAAACTGACACCTGGCAGTAAAGAGCAATGGAAAGTGAAAATAACAGGGCCGAAAGGGGAAAAAGCAGCGGCAGAAATGCTGGCTGAAATGTATGATGCCTCGTTAGATGCATTTGCGGCTAATCCTTATAGCCTTGATATTTACCCATACCGGTTTGGAAATGCCAATTCGCCTGACCCCTGGGGCACAAGTCGTGCATACGGAATAAATGATGCCTGGGAGGTAACTTTACTGAACGGAAAGAACTGGCAATACGCTTACCAAAACTACGACCAGCTAAATTGGTTTATTATGCCTGTTTATGCTGGCAGATATACGTTCAGACGAGGCCGGGCTGATGATTATGGGGGATACACTTATGGTTGGGGAGATGAAAATTCAAACGGGCTGGTTGCATATGACATGTCCGTAGCAAGGCCAACGGTGCGATTTGCTGAAATGAAGGTGAAAAAGGAAAGCCGCGAAGCTGAAGAGTTGGATGAAGTTACTACGGAAAAAATTTCATCTCAAAGCATAACCAACTTGCAGACAACTCCAGGTGTTGCAATAATGGATGGACAAGTTGGCGGGTCGGGATCTCCGGCATCGCCGAAGATTGTACCACGCACTAATTTTAATGAAACTGCATTTTTCTATCCTCAATTACAAACCGATACTGCAGGTAATATTGTTTTCAGCTTTACGGTACCGGATGCATTAACACGCTGGAAATTTCAGGGTATGGCGCATACACAGGACCTTAAACTGGGTTTTATGACGGCCAGTGCTGTAAGCCAGAAAGACCTGATGATAACCCCAAATGCCCCCCGCTTTTTACGGGAAGGGGATGAGATAGAATTTACCGCAAAAATAAGCAGCCTGAGCGATAAAGACCTGAACGGTAAAGCGCAGTTAAGTTTTACGGATCCATATACCAACAAAGAAGTTACCGGGTTATTTAGTGCCGGTATAAACGAAGCTTCTTTCAAAGTAAAGAATGGGCAGAGTTCGGCGGTATCGTGGAAACTGAAAGTGCCTGTAGGGTTGGGTGCCGTAAGTTATCGTGTAACTGCAACTGCTGGTAATTTTACTGATGGAGAGGAGAATGCTTTGCCGATACTGAGTAACCGGATGCTGGTTACTGAAACCCTGCCGGTACATGTAAAAGGCGGTGAGCAAAAAACATTTGCGCTGGAGAAACTGGTAAACTCCGGGTCGTCTAAAACACTGACAAATCATAAGCTAACTTTTGAGCTTACCTCTAATCCGGTTTGGTATGCTGTTCAGGCATTGCCGTATATGATGGAGTTTCCGCATGAGTGTTCTGAGCAGTTGTTCAACCGGTTTTATGCAAACAGTATGGCTACGCATATTGCCAACTCATCGCCACGTATTCAGCAGGTCTTTAACTCATGGAAAGATGGCAATGCACTTCAATCCAATCTTGAAAAAAATAAAGACCTGAAACAAATATTGCTGGAAGAATCGCCATGGGTGTTGCAGGGACGTGATGAAACCGAACGCAAAAAGCGCCTGGGCCTTTTATTTGACCTGAACAAGATGAGTAGTGAAGAAGAGGCGGCTCTAAAGAAACTTACGGACAATCAATCCTCCAATGGTGGCTGGCCATGGTTTAAAGGCATGCCAGATAACCGGTACATTACCCAATATATTGTCACCGGTCTTGGCCGCTTACAAAGCCTTGGGGTTATTGACATAAAGAAAAACATTGAATTAAATCAAGCTACACAAGCGGCAATCAGGTATTTGGATCATCGGATTACTGAGGATTATAATGACCTGCTGCGTTACAGCATTAATTTATCGGAGGATCACATCAGCGAATTTGAGATTCAATATCTATATGCCAGAAGTTATTTCATGAACGTGCCCGTTCCTGCCAATTGTAAAACTGCTTTTGATTATTATTATGGCCAGGCAAAAAAATACTGGCATAGCCAAAGCAAATACGGGCAGGCAATGGTTGCTATTGTTCTATACAGAGCCAACGACACGGAAGCCGCAAATAATATTATACGCTCGCTGAAAGAAACCGCTACGGTTAATGAAGAGCTGGGAATGTACTGGATAGATAATGTGGCTGGCTATTCATGTTTTGAAGCTCCGGTTGAAACGCAGGCGCTGATGATTGAGGCGTTCTCTTTAACCGGTAAAAACCAGAACGAAGTTGATGACCTGCGCACCTGGCTTTTAAAACAAAAACAGGTGCAGGACTGGAAGACGACCAAGGCCACTTCAGATGCCTGTTATGCCCTGTTACTAAATGGCACAGATTGGTTAAGCAATACTGAAGTGCCGGATGTAACCGTTGGTGGAACCCACCTATCGTCTTTACCTAACCTGCCTAAAGCCGAAATTGGAACCGGTTATTTACGAACATCATGGGATGGAAAGGATATTAAACCGGAAATGGGTAAAGTAACCATTGGCAAGCAAAGCAAGGGCATTGCTTGGGGCGCATTATACTGGCAATATTTTGAACAACTGGATAAAATTACCGGTGCCAAAACTCCGCTACAATTGGATAAAAAATTGTTTTTAAAAACCAATGGCCCAACCGGTCCTGTTTTAACGGCCATTGATAAAAATACAGAACTAAAGACTGGTGACCTTGTAACAGTGCGTATTGAATTACGCGTTGACAGGGAAATGGACTTTGTGCAAATGAAAGATATGCGGGCATCTGGTTTTGAGCCTACCAGTGTTCTGTCAAACTATAAATACCAGGGTGGACTGGGCTATTATGAAAGCCCGAGAGATGCATCGACCAATTTCTTTTTTGACCATTTGCCCAAAGGGACTTTTGTATTTGAATATACCCTGCGGGTAAGTCAGAAGGGGGATTTCTCGAATGGTATAACCACTATACAAAGCATGTATGCACCTGAGTTCAGTTCGCACTCAGAAGGGGTTAGGGTTTTGGTAAAATAAGTTATAGGGTAGGGAGAGGGGTAAAATAGTTTGTTATTTTCGATTTATCGAGTAACCAAAACCCGCCTAGCTTTTATGCCATTAAATAAGAAGATAAAAACTACCGCCCTGGTAATATTAGTGCTATTGGTAATAATTCAGTTTTACCGCCCATCCAGAAATTTATCTAATGACGACACTTATGCCATTGGCAAAAAATATCAGGTGCCTGATACCGTTCAGGCAATATTGAAATCCTCTTGTTACGATTGTCATAGTAATAACACCGTATATCCGTGGTATGCTAATATTGAGCCTGTTTCGGCCTGGCTTGCGAACCATATTGACGAGGGCAAGGAACATTTGAATTTTTCAGAGTTTTTAACCTACAGGCCTAACAGGCAGTTGCATATCATTCAGGGCATAAAGAAGGCGGTGAAAAAAGATGGCATGCCAATTTCTTCATATACCCTGATTCATACCTATGCTAAGTTAAGCCCGGGGCAGAAAGACCAGCTTTATGCGTGGACCGACAGCGTTGCGGCGACACTGAAGGCCACTTATCCCGCCGATAGCCTGGTTTGGAAGAATAAAAAGAAAAGAGATTAACGTTTATTCAACTACAATGTCGAACGGATCAAGCAGGGCAAGTGCTTCGGGCAAACTGAATTTAGCTTTGGCTACCTTATTATGTAACAGGTCTATATAATAGTTTCTGGCGTCCTTAAAATCGGCTTGTGTTATGTCGGTATTTGAAAACCGGGCACTCTCCAGGTCGGTCCCTCCAAAATCCGCACCGCTTAAATTGCACTCGGTAAAATCGGCTTCTTTAGCAATGCATTTTTTAAACTTTGCCTTCTTAATTGTCTTTCCAAAAAAGCTTGAGTAGCTGATATTTGAATCTATAAACTGAACAGAGAAAGGTGCGCCGGTATCAAACCAGTTTATACCTATTGCCTTGGAACTAACAATTTGAACGCGGTTGAAAAAGCAGCCTTTAACTTTAAGCAGCGACAGGTCGCAGCCGTCAAAGATGCAATCGGTAAAATAGCAGTCGGCAAAGCTTAGCATATTTAGCTGG
>CAISWS010000201.1 GCA_903889265.1 uncultured Bacteroidota bacterium | reverse complement strand
GTTCCAAACATCCTTTACGAGGCGCAAGGTTTCGGCAATGACCTGCGCAACAATTGGAGTGCGTAATGAATGTTGTTTAAAAGTGAAGCGCAGATAATGCTCTATGTCATTCGGGGTTTCCCACTTGTTTATTTCACCTTCCTCTGCATGTCGGTTATAAACTATGTAGCAAACCAGCCAAAGGGGAAGTCCTTTGAAATCAGTTATGTCGGTTAGTGCAATGGCTTTGTCCCTAACCCGATCTTTTATTTTTTCATCGTATTCGGCATTTATGATTTTGTGAATGCGGTCTAAAGTTTTGCTGTCAATTTCATTTACATTCCAATATTTACCCTGGCGCATTAAAGGCAGCAGTTTTTTAATTACTTTATACGAATATGAACCATATTCTTTTTTATAAGGTGGGAATTTTGCAAATAATTCTACAAAGTCGTTGGGCAAATTATACTTTGCGGCAAACGTTTTAATTGCCTTTTGAATTTCGTGTTTATCCTCAACTGAGTACAAGATATGCCAAAGTGCTTCTTCAACTTCTTTGGTTAAAAACGCAAGGTCAATCTTCTCAATTTTTGAAAGTTTGCTTAAAATAGCAGAACGTGTTTCGTTACATGGGTATTTTTTGTCCTCAACAAAGTTCCAACGATGGGTGGCTTCGTTTAGTTTTGCGCCTTTAAAATATTTGAGCAAGCTTTTTTGTTCAATTTCTTTTTTATCATTTAAAAAATCAAACAAAGCAACATAATCATCTTCAGTTTGTAATAGGGCAGACGTGATATTAACATCGGTTTTCAAAGCACCATCAACAAGCAATTCCCTTTGATAAATGCTTAAATTCTTTATCCATTGCCAAAGCCTGAATTCCTGAAACAACGGGTGCGACCTTGCAATACATTTAATAGGTTCGGTTTTAATGCTTCCCTCTTTGGTTTTGTAGCTCCTGACTTCATATCGGCAATCGCTTATCAAAGATTTTTTGCTTTTGAGCGGACGTTGATAAAATATAATATCGTTTAAGAATAAATGCAGAAAGTCTTTTGTGCCGATATTATTTTTGTGGGCATCGTTATGTTCGTATAACTCATTTAAGCAGGCTGCATACAAATCTGAATCTTGTAATTCTGGGTGTTCTGCCTGCTGCTTTTGCAGAATAAGCCTTAGTTCTTCTTTGTAAAATTTCCTCTCTATGGTTCGTACAAGTCTGCCTTTAATTTTCTGACCCGGTTCAGCTAAAAGCGTATCATAGATGTATGCACCTACTGTTTTGTTGCTCTTTTCAATATCAAACTCTGTTTTTTTCTTTACTAAAGTCCAGTCATCATCGGCCGGTGCGCGGAAAGAGCGTTTATCTTCACCGTATTTGTTTTTTTTAATAGTTCCATCATCCTCCAGTTCAGTTGAAATAATGAAATCTTTGATTTTATTTTTCCATTCAACAGGAACGTTGCTTGGTTTTATAAAACTCCATCCGTTTTCCAGAGTAATTTTATACAAGGTTTGTTTCTGTTTGTTCTGTTCTTTGGTGTCAGTAACGTCCGTAACAAGCAGCGAATGAAATTCAACTAATGTATTATTATCAGGCTCTTCATCCTCGCCTCTTAACTGATAGTAGCCCCGTTTTTGATTGAAGTTTAAAAGCAACCAAGCCAGTTCTTCCTTTTCTATTTTATGTGTTAATGCCTTTTTTCGTAAATAGTAAATAGTCCAGTCTGCGGGTATTTTTTTACCGTTACTTACTAATCGCGGCTGGCTTATTCTGAAATCGGAAAGCATTTCTTCAAATGATTTTTGAAAAATAAACTCGCTTTTGTCATCGCTTTCTTTTTTCCTGTATGCCAGTTTGGGTTCAGCATCAGTTATAAATTGTCCTAATCGCTTTTCAAAATCTATCTGCTGCGCGTAATGTTCAGGTAAGAACCCCAATAGGTTTAAAATACGATGTAACCTCTCGCGGCGCAATAAATACCTTTCTCTTAATCGCCGCACTCCACGGAAACCAGTCCGCTCTGCCGTTTGAGACACGGAAACACCTTTATCGAAATTACCAAGTATATCTTGCGACATTGGAATTACACGACTGCCAAGCCCTAATATGTTATTCTTTTCTGTATCAATCAATGCCCAGCCAATGGAATTCGTTCCTAAATCAAGTCCTAAAATTTTTCCCATTTCAAAAAATATTTTATTTTCGTTTTACAATCTAAAACCAATTCACAATAAGGATTATTCCGTTGTGAAAACATTTAAGGCGGGGCAACTCGCCTTTTTTTATTTTATATTCTCAACAAGGTATTAAATAAATATTTTAAAAACCTATACCTATTTAGTGGTAATTTGGTTGAATATTTTGGTTAACGGAATTCCGGTGTTTAGGTATATTTAATAAGTGTAATTTATTTATACATTCAGTATAAAGTAATAGTTTATTACTTAATTTATAGTAATCTGAAAAATAATTTGTTGAAAAAACCTGAACCGTTTACAAGTGGTTTACATAGTATATAAATATAGATTAGTAACTGCCTGAATATCAATTGATGCGGCTGGGGTGGGTTACGTTTTACATTTTAGTGTAGCCTAATTGGCTGGTAATCAATGGTATCGATTTTGAAAAAGTGTAAACCACCCCCTTTTTTGTAAGTTGCGTGAAGCTTTGTAGTAGGGTAGGAGGTGGTGCTATATTTTGATATCGAGTTAATAAAGAAGGTCGGCAGACCTGCGTAATTTTTAACTCCCGGTTCGCCAGTCTTTCGGCAGAGCATTCGTTCCTTCGTAATCAATCTATGCCATTGCCTCAATCAAATCAAACTCAGTAATAATATTGATTGCGCCACTGTTTGCTTTTACAAGTACAGCGGTGTTCTCTTTGGAGATATGTTTGGATATATCGGCTGCGGTGGAGTTTAAGCCCACAAAAGGAAATGGCTTGCCCATTACTTTACCCACAGCTTCATCGCGGTGGTAAGGGTTATCCATTAATAGTTGAAGTATCTGGTGCTCGGCTATACTGCCAATGTTCTCTGCACCATCCATAACCGGTAGCTGGGTAATGTGCAGGTCTTTCATTTTGCGGAATGCAGAGACCACCGTTTCTTTAGGGTCGGCAAAAATAAGTTCGCGTATTTGTTTGCGTTCAATAATGTTTTTGGCGGTAATAACCTCATCGGTTAGGAAGCCGCGCTCACGCATCCAGTCATCATTGTAAATTTTTGCCAGGTAGCGGCTACCGTGGTCGTGCAGAATGATAACTACCACGTCTCCCTCTTTAAACTTATCTTTTAACTGCATTAAGCCCTGCATCACCGTTCCGGCGCTGTAACCGCAAAACAGTCCTTCTTCCCGGGCCAGTTTACGGGCCATAATGGCGCCGTCTTTATCGGTTACCTGCTCAATATGGTCAATGTATTTCATGTCGTAATTGGCTGGTATAAAGTCTTCGCCTATGCCTTCCGTTACATAGGGATAAACTTCCTTTTCATCCAGTTCGCCACTATCATGAAACTTCTTTAACAGCGAGCCATATACATCAATGCCATATACCTTTACGTCAGGGTTCTTCTCTTTTAAATACATGGCAACACCCATAACGGTGCCACCGGTGCCTATGGTTGTAACATAATGGGTAATTTTTCCCTCGGTTTGCTCCCAAATTTCCGGGCCGGTTGTTTCATAGTGTGCAGTACGGTTACTCAGGTTGTCGTACTGGTTCATATGTACCGAGTTGGGTATTTCCTTAGCCAGCCGCTTGGCTATAGAATAGTAAGAGCGCGGGTCCTCAGGCTCAACGTTAGTAGGGCAAACTATAACTTCTGCGCCTAAACTACGCAGTATATCCAGCTTTTGTTTCGATTGTTTCTCGGTAGTGGTAAAAATGCATTTGTAGCCCTTTATTACGGCTGCTAATGCAAGTCCCATACCGGTGTTACCGCTGGTACATTCAATAATGGTTCCACCTGGTTTTAAGCGGCCATCTTTTTCGGCATCCTCAACCATTTTAATACCTATCCGGTCTTTAATAGAATTACCCGGGTTGAAATATTCAACCTTGGCTAAAAACAGGCCCGGCACTCCTTTTGTAATTTTATTAATTTTAACCAGCGGTGTTCTGCCTATGGTTTCAACAATATTATTGTAATAATTCATGGTCAACGGCTTTATGGATTATCGGGGAGAATTTAAATGCTTTAATGCTTGCAAAGTTTACAAATCCGCTTCAATAGCCTTCTTAATATTCTCAACAAAAACCAGTGTAGCCGGGCAGTGGTGTAAATTGTTCAGGTAAGTTTTCTCTTCCACCTGGTACATAAAATCGCGGCGTATAAAGTGGGGGAAGCCGGCGCAGTCGTCCGGCCTTATAGAATAAATGGTGCACATGTTTTTCTTATCCAGAAACTGGCAGGGGGTGGTTTGGTTTACTATGTCTTTATTCTCGTCAGTCTTCAACCATTTATCGTAAAACTGCTGGTAGGTCATTTTAAAGTGCTTCGATATCCGGTTAATGTCCTTCTTGGTATAAGTAGGTGTCATTGTTTTGCAGCAATTGGCGCAGCTTATACAATTTATCTCCTCCCAGGTTGCCTTATCGGCAGCGGCTACTGTTTTTAAAATGCCCCTTGGTTTAGCCTTGGCTAATTTTTTTAAAAACTTGCCCAGGTCTTTCTTTTTCCTGTAAGCTCTGCGTTTGTATTTCTGAACGTCTAGTTTTTCCATATTAGATTTATGTATCAAAGGGCCGAAAATAATGATTTGCCCCTGTTATCATAATAAATGACCAAAGTGCTTTTCCACGTTGATTTTAATCACTAGTTTGCTTTAAGGTTTATAAGCTAACTTTGCGTTATTATGGAATGGCTCGTTTTTTGAATGATTATTTGTTACTGATTTTGCAAAAACCAAAACTATGAGCAGTAAAATATTAGCAGCCTTTGACGGCGTTAAATACTCCGAGGGGGCATCGAAATATGCCATTGAAATTGCCAGGCTGACCGACTCCATGCTTGTTGGCGTTTTTATACAGGATATGCGCTATATCAATTTCACTTATGCTTATGCCTGGGAGCAGCCTTTTATTGATATGAGCTCAATAGAAGAATCGCAGAAGGTTGAACGGGAGAAAATTGATTTAAACATAAAGTTATTTCACCGCGCCTGCGAAGAAAAAGGTGTTAAGCATAAAGTTCACCTGGATAAAGGCGTTCCGTTGCAGGAGCTGATGCATGAAAGTGCCTTTTCGGATATGATTATTATCGACTCGCACACCAGTTTTTTTACTATAGGCAATAACTCGCCCAGCCCCTTCTTAAAGGATTTTCTGTCTGACTCGCATTGCCCGGTTTTAATTGTTCCGCATACTTATACTTTCTTCGATAACATTGTACTTTGTTATGACGGCACGCCAAGCAGTGTTTACGCTATAAAGTGTTTCAGTTACCTTTTTCCGAAAGCAGCCGAAGACCTTAAAACAACGGTGCTAAGTATAAATGAAAAGCCAACCAACCACTTAAAAGATGCGCATAACTTTAAAGACCTTGTGCACCTTCATTTTAAGGAGGCCGAATTTGAAGTATTAAATGGCAATGCAAATGAAGAGCTGAGCAAATACCTTACCAGCAATGGAGGGCACTCGCTGGTGATTATGGGCGCTTATGGTGGCAATGCTATTTCAAGGTTGTTTCATCAAAGCCTGAGCAACCAGGTTATTAAGGAGTTGAATATCCCTGTATTTATAACGCATCAATAATAATTTTATAACCAAAACCCACTTTGTATGAAAGCATCTGCCAATTCATTACATCACCAGGATATTGACTGGTTACGCGAACTTGATTTTTATATTGGCGAGATAGCCATTTTAACCAAACGTTTGGAAGAGGTTGTAACCGCCAACACGCATATCGAAGTTACCAGCCAGGTTGAGCACTTTCAGAATAAATTTATTGTATTGAAAGAGGTGATTGAAACTTTAGGCCATGATATAAGAGGCCGCGAAGCCGCTATTGAAAGAGCCGCTGAAAAGAGCCCCGGCCATGTTAATGAGCACAGCATCAGCGCCAACAATGGCCTTTTAAGCAGGATGAAAAACCTGGCTTTGGACGTATCTGACAGTAGATTTGAGCTGAATAAATTTCTATCGAAAACATTGTAGGATAGACCCATTTTAAAACCCAAAGGCCGTTAGGTGTTTCGTGAACATTTAGCGGCTTTTGTATTTTGTCTGTATTTTAAATTTGCATATTTGCGGAAGGTAAAGACAGTTTTGCCCTGTAAAAGTGGCGATACCAGTTATGCCGGGTTCTATAAAGCGGCGGCGAAAAATATAATCGTCTAGTTAAAAATACACCCCAATGTTGGTACCTTACCCCAAATAAGCCCAAAAGCTATTTGGTTTTTAATTCCAAGTCATTATATTTGCGCTCCCAAATTCATAAGATTATGTACGCAATAGTAGAAATAGCAGGACAACAGTTTAAGGCAGAAGCCGGTAAGAAATTGTATGTTCATCGTTTAGAAGGTAATGAAGGTGATGCAGTATCTTTCGACAGAGTTTTGTTGACTGAGGCTGATGGCACCGTAAAGGTTGGAACTCCTGTTGTTTCGGGTGTTAAGGTAAACGCTAAAATCGTTGCCCATCTGAAAGACGATAAAGTTATCATCTACAAAAAGAAAAGAAGAAAGACTTACGAAAAGACCCAGGGTCACCGTCAGTCGTTGACTCAAATCGCGATTGAATCAATCGGATAATTTTCAATTACAAATCAGAATCAGAAAAACTATAAGCAATGGCACACAAAAAAGGCGAAGGTAAAGTAAAGAACGGCCGCGACTCGCACAGTAAACGTTTAGGCATTAAATTATTTGGTGGCGAAACTGCTATACCTGGTAATATCCTTATCCGCCAGCGGGGAACCAACTATCACCCTGGTAAAGGTGTTGATATTGGTAAAGACCATACCATTTTTGCAGTTGTTGAAGGCGTGGTAAAATTTACTTACGGTAAAGACGACAGAAGGTTTGTGCATGTAGTACCAGCAACAGTAGTTGCCGAAGCATAATTTACAACACACAACAAAGGCTGGCAAAGCCTATAGAAAAAGCGTTCCAAAATGATTGGAACGCTTTTTTGTTTTATAACAATGCCTGTTAAAAGCCTACCAAAACAACATTAACGCCGGCTAATGCCGTATCTTAGCAATACGATGAAACCACCAAAACCGCATAAAGGTTTTTTATTGGGTTTGGCTGTTGCTTTAACTGCCGCTTTTGTGTTGTGCACTGCCGCCAGTGATTCGGGCGTAGTTGTTTATAATACTGCCAGTGCCGTTGATGGATTTGGCGCAGACTACCGGCATGTTTACTCTGGCCTGCACCTGAAAGAAATGGGATTGAGCGAGAAGGCCTTTGAACTGGCTATAAAGGGCTGGACAAAGTTGAAGGCTAAAGGAAGAGTATCGAAAGATATTATTTCTATTTGTGATTTTACAAAGTCAAGTAACCAAAAAAGGCTTTACATTATTGATCTTGCCAGCGGAACACTTTTGTTCAACACACTTGTTGCGCATGGTAAAAATACGGGTGAGGAGTTTGCGCATTACTTCTCTAATAATCCTTCATCTCTTCAAAGCAGTCTGGGCTTTTATTTAACCAAAGAAGCATACACCGGTTCGCACGGATTGGGCCTTAAACTGGCAGGTGTAGAACCGGGCTTTAACGACCGGGCTGAAGAGAGGGCCATTGTGATGCACGGCGCCAGTTACGTTTGCGATGACTTTATTAGTCAATACGGCAGATTAGGAAAAAGCTGGGGTTGCCCCGCGGTTCCGCTTGAACTGCACGAGCAGATTATTAATACCATTAAAGATGGCACCTGCCTGTTTATATATTATCCGGATAAAGCATACCTGGCGGCCTCGCACCTGTTGAATTAAGCGGTTGTTTATAATTTAACACTTTAGGAACTGTAGCGCGCAATCTGAACATTACTTTTCTTCCCACCTTGCGGAAACTTAGATGCACATTTCAATGTCATCGGAACCTTAATTACGGTTTTCAATTTAAGCGAATCGGGTGTAAGTAACTCAATACCGCTCTTTCACTATTACGCCCTGATAAAGGGAGATTTTTTAAAGTAAAATTTATTATCTCATTTTATTTTCAACAAACCGCCGTGGCGTGTAATTTATTAACCTTTGGTTAATGCAGTGTTGCTGGAAAATGCATTAAATACGAGTAACTATATGGCTATCAATTAGATACTTATAAAATATTGACTTTTTTTTTCAATTTTTGTGGCATTTTAAAATGCAAAGCGGTTGTAAATCAGCCCATTCGCCATTTTATTTTTTCAACAATTAACTGTTAAGGGAGTTTAAAATCCTGAAATTCTATTTAATTTGCAACTGCGATAATCTATTTCTTAACCAAATTAACATTAACATGAAAAAACATGTACTAAGTGCTGCCTTGGCATTTTTGTTAGTTTTTGCATTCAGTTGGCTGAGTGCGCAAACTACCAATCTTGTGCTGGGAACTGTAAAAGACAACAAAGGAGAACCCGTGGTTGGGGCATCTGTGGGAGTGAAAGGCACACCTACAGGCACCGTAACCGATATAGACGGGAAATTTTCTCTCCAGGCGCCTACTAACGGGACGCTTGTAATCAAATATATTGGTTTTAAAACCAAGGAAGTTAGCGTTGCCGCCGGCAATTTTAATGTTGCCCTGGAAGAGGATATAATGGGCCTTGATGAAGTGGTGGTTACCGCCCAGGCAGTAAAGAGAGAGAAACGAAGTCTGGGTTATTCCACCACTACAGTGGGAACTGAGCAATTGAATGAGGCCTCGCCTATTTCTGCTCTTGATGCTTTGCAAGGTAAAGTTGCAGGTATCCAGATTACCAATGAATCAGGCGCACCCGGTGGTTCTACCAGGGTTGTATTAAGAGGTGGTTCATCGCTAACAGGCGATAACAATGCCCTGATTGTTGTTGATGGTGTTCCTGTAGACAACTCAAACTTCGGTTTTGCCGATATATTGAACAATGGTTATGACGCGGGTAACAGAGGTAACGATATTAACCCTGAAGATATTGAGACAGTAACGGTATTAAAAGGAGCTGCCGCGGTTGCCCTTTATGGACAGAGAGGTTCTAACGGTGCTATTCTTTATACTACTAAAAGTGGTAAAGGCACGGTTAAAAACGGAAGAAAATTCAAGATATCGCTAAGCGAAAATATTTCAGCCGCAACCCCGCTTAAATTACCTACCGAGCAAAATCAGTTCGGACAGGGAAGCGAAGATAACTTTGGCAATGCTTACTACGATACCCGCCAAAACTGGAGCTGGGGGCCGGCGTTCAATGGTCAGCCTATGTTCTGGGGAACTCCGGTGGTACAACCTAATGGCACACAGCTAATCAGGGTTAAGCCCTATAGCAGCATACCTGATAACCCAGGTGCATTTTTCAATATCGGCGGTACTTATAATACCAACCTGGCTATTTCAGGTGGAGATGACAACAGCAGCTACTACGTTTCTTATAACAATGTTAAGTATAACAGCATAGTACCTACTAACGGATATCAGCGTAATTCGTTAAGAATGAATGCTTCGCATGAATTTGGCGATAAAATTACAGTTACCGGCTCATTTACCTATACCAATACCAACAGTTTGCTGCCGGTAAGCAGCCAGCAGGTGCAGGGTATTTACAACTTACTTTTAAATACGCCACGCGATATTCCTATTAAGGAATTGCAGAATTTATCTAATCCGTTTAACCAGCCAGCTCAGTTTTACGATCCGTTTTACCCAAACCCTTACTGGGCTTTACAGAACGAAAAAACAACCGATAACGTTGACCGGTTTGTTACCAATGTTAATGCCGAATACAGGCCATTTAAATGGCTGAGCATAGCTGAACGCTTTGGTGCCGATATATATACGGATACCCGCGAACAGGACTGGAATAAATTCTCTTTCTATCCTATCTACTATTATCAGGGTGTTACTTCACCAAGCCCTACGCCTACAACTTATATAGGCAAGTATTCTCAGGACCGCTATACAGTTGACAATATCAACTCGGATTTAATGGCAACTTTCCATAAAGACTTTAAGCACGATGTTACTTTCAGCTTTATGATTGCCAACAACATATACAGCAATACATTAAAGAATACCTACGGCGAAACAAATGGTTTAGTTATACCCGGCGATTACAATTTCAACAACTCAGCCGCCCGGCCAACGCTTACCAACGAACTTTCAGTTAACCGTCAGTTAGCAGCTTATGCTGATGCTAACATCGGTTATAAGAATTTCTTATTCTTTGAATTATCGGGCCGTAATGATAACTCATCAACACTTCCACTTAATAACCGCTCTTACTTCTATGGGGGCGTCAGCGGTTCATTAGTATTTACCGAAATTGGCAAGAAGAAGATTAATCCTATGATACTTTCATACGGAAAACTTCGCGCTAACATAGCTCAGGTGGGTAAAGATGCCCCTCCTTACGCTTTGACGAATTTCTTCGTACCAGGTGGCATCAGCGACCTTTACGTAAATACTGATATCAAATCTCCTTATTACTCTCTGGCTAACTCAAACATACCTGGATACGCTTTGGGTACTACTTTAAACAATCCAAACCTGAAACCCGAAATTTCTACGGATGAAGAAGTTGGTCTGGAGTTAGGATTTGTAAATGACCGAATCAGGTTAGATCTTACTTATTATCATAACCTAACCAAAAATGAAATTCTTACTGTGCCTGTTGCTCCCAGCACCGGTTACAATAATGCGGTTATCAACGCCGGAATTTTGTTAAACCAGGGCGCGGAAATTGCCCTTCACCTAATACCTGTTAGTACTAAGTCAGGCTTCAAATGGGAAATTGACGGAACCTTTACCAAAAACGTAAGTAAAGTTATTCAGGTTTCGGGTAATTCAAATCAAATCAGCCTTGGAGGAACTTCGGCTGTTGAAGTTGTAGTTCAAAAAGGCCAGCCTTTGGGCAGCTTTTACGGCGCAGGTTTGTTAACTAACTCTGCAGGCCAAACTGTAGTTGATAGCGGCGTGGGTTTACCGCAGCAAACTACCAAACCTTCAGTTTTAGGTAATTACCAGCCTAACTGGATAGGTAGTATAGGAACCTCGCTTTCTTACAAAGGACTTAAACTAACAGTTCTGTTTGGCGGCAATGAAGGTGGACAGTTTTATTCAAACTCAGAAAATCTTCAGTTGTTTGACGGACACGATATTAAAACTGCATACAATAACAGGGAACCATTTGTGGCTCCAAACTCAGTATATTTAGGCAGCGATGGACAGTACCATGCTAACACCACCAAAGTAGGTGCATTTAATTACTGGTATGCGGCTTCAACTATTCCTTCATTCGAAATCATGAATGCCTCTTTCTGTAAGTTAAGGGAATTATCTCTTACCTATGCTTTACCTGCTAAAGTACTGGCAAAGCAAAAAGCCGTCAAAGCGCTTTCAATCAGAGTGTTCGCATCAAACGTATGGATTTGGACGCCAAAATCAAACAGCATTGCCGATCCTGAAGTTAGTTCAAGCGGCACTGGTCCGGTACAGGGATATGAATTTTATAACCTTCCTTCTACACGTAATTTTGGTGGCGGGTTTAACATTGATTTTTGAAAATCTTAAAATACTTCAGATATGAAAAATATAATAAAATATTCGAAAGTATTATTCCTTATGAGCGCGGTATTGCTACTTGCGGATTGTAAGAAGGATAAATTTTTGAATGTAAATACAAACCCTAACTACCCTGCAAATGTTCCGGTAAACCTGGTATTACCTACCACCGAAGCAAATATCGGATACATGGTTGGCAATACCCTGGGCATCTACGGTGGCCTTTGGGCGCAATTCTGGACTCAGGACCCTACTTACGGAAGTCAGTACGGAAGTTTCGATTCTTACCTGAATGTGCCAAGTGATAATGATAACGTTTGGCAGGCTTTATATACTACCGCTACCAATCTTAACTTCATTATCGCCAATGCCGATACAACACAACAGAATTATGCGGCTATTGCATACTTTATGAAGGCCTATGATTTTCAATTACTTACCGATGGATGGGGAGATGTTCCTCTTTCGCAGGCTTTGAAAGGTGTAAGTAACCTGGCACCGGCATACGATCCGGGCCAGCAGGTTTATGATAGTATTGAAACCTGGATTTATACTGGTATCAAAACTATTAACATGAACTACACTTCACCAGCTGAAGATTTGATTTACCCAGGTGCTTCAATGACTCAATGGCAAAAATTTGCCAACACCCTGCTGATGAGAGTTTATTTAAGAGAGTGCCTGAAGAACCCTTCAAGGGCTACCGCCGGTTTCCAGAAACTGGCTGCTGAAATGACTGCTACTGGTTCTACTTTTATGACAGCTCCTACCAGCCCGGGCGGTGATGATGCTACTTTGCATTACACAGCGGTAACGTTTCAACAGTTTCCGTTGTATGCTACCCAGGTTTACCTACAGGTGCAAAATATAT
>CAISWS010000200.1 GCA_903889265.1 uncultured Bacteroidota bacterium | reverse complement strand
GTGGACTATACAAGGAGCACAATATATTGTTAACCTGAGGGCAAATAAAAAGAGCCAGCAATGGGATATGGTTACTCAATTAATCAAAAAAGCTGCATAGTGCAATTTGTCCTACACCCCTTTATACTAAATGAATCGGATTGATTATGAAATTTCCAGAAATCAAGTATATCTTTTCTTTCCTGCCTTGCACCTTCGCTCCAGATTATTTTCTTAGCCATTCTTCCGCATCACGCTTTACGTCATCATTAGAAATAACTTTACCTTGTCGTATTTCTTCAATGGCCTGCTCTATACGTATTTCTTGCTCAGCGGAAAACTCATAAGGAGTTTCATTATCAGATATCAAACTATATATCTCTTTCAGAAACGATTCATCTTCAATCTCTGCAAGTCTCTTCTGTATTTTATCTTTTAATTCTATTGTTGACATGCTTCTGTTCTTTATGACGAAGTTAACGAAAAATTGCATTAATTAAGCTGCCAGGCTGAGTAATGCATAACCACAAAATTGGTTGGTTTTTTTTAAAAATACGAAAACGAGGGGAAATTCTATTTTGGGAATAAGCACGCCATACACGAGTCTACCTATGCCCCAAATCCGGTGCCCCACCCGCAACTGCGGCAAAATAAATTTTAATGGGTAGCTTGTTCAAAACCATTCCCGCGCCGTTTCCGGCAATTGTAAACGCCCAGTTATAATGGCAATTAATGCCCACAACAAGCCGGTTGGCTATCTGTATTATCGATTTTACCATTACCATGTTATGCTCATTCAGCCAATCATCACCAGCGTTGGTGTTGAAATAATGCAATGAAAAAGTAGACCATTCTGCACCTTTATAACGGTTCAATGATAAATAGCCAACTTTCGGCAATGTAGCAAGCCGCCGGTCTGATGAAGGGCTAATTGCTGCGATGCGCATCACATTGGTATTTGTAGCTGAAGGGGTGGCGGGTAAAGTAAAATTTATGTTGCGGACATCAGTGTAGTTAAACTGTGCTTCCGCATATTTTATGTCTAAAACCATTAAGAGCATTATCAGCAAAGTACAGAATTCCATTTTGGCAGCTTGCATTGTTGTAGTGGAAATAAAAAATCATTCCAATTTTTACAGGTATTGTCTTGCCATACTAAAAAGGGCTTTTAGCCCGGTGAGCGTTGGTGAATGCCTTAAAGCAGCTTTGATTTGAAAAAATAAAATGGTGCTTTTTGTAGAAATTTTGCCGCCCCAATCCGCTGCATCCTAATAAGCCGAGTTATACGATAAAGTAGGAAAGGATTCATCAGGTTTTTGAATTTATAACGCTAACTCTAAATAAGCTATAGCCTTCTCGTAATTATCGAAATGCTGTTTCCACCTTATATCTTTATGCTAATACATTAATATATTTTAAAATATCTTTAGTTCAAAAATACGAAACCGAAAGGAACTGTGTTTTGAATAGCGCCAAATTCAAGCCTTTGTTATTTTCGTGCCCCAAGATGCTTCATCAAATACCCTGTAATTATTTTTGCAAACACTTTAAGGTAAACCTTGGCACCTGCTATTGCACTCATTTTAGCATAGCTTATACCTTGAGCAAAACGTATTCATTCCCCTCGATTATGCCCGTAGGGTCACGCCACAAGCGGCGCAAGCCGCAGCCAAAACATTTTCAGCTTATAAACCTCAAAAATTCAATTCACAAAACTTCTGCCGCCAGCATTAGAAAATTAAAAATAAAACGTGTTTATTTATATACCATTAAATATTTCAAAACTAAGTTAGCTGTTTAGATTATTCCAAATCTTATTTAACTACCGCTTATGCTTACAGAAAAACAATTTATTGACGAGGTTTTTAAATTACGCTTAATTTACCGGGAAGATAACCAGTGGGTAGGTAAATGGGACGAGTCGTGGAATGATGATGTGGTAATGACAAAGTTTGTAAAAGCGGCTTATGCTTTGTATAAAGGCACTGCTACCAATGCGCTTAAACTTACGCTTTTGGGCGGAACGGAAATAAGGCTGGACAAGGGTTATGTGCGAAACTTTGGCGTTACCGCTGCCAACGGCATTCAGGACGCGCAAACGGCATTATGGGTGCAACAAGCCATGACATGGCGTAAGTTTATGGGCCATCACAATTCAAACGGAAGGTATAATGCACAAGGGCCACTTAAAACAGTGGTTCCGGTAACGGGTGTGGGCAGCATTTTAAGCGAAAAGATGTGGACGCCTATATTAAACGATGCCCTTATTTTGGGTGCCATTGCAGGCAGTCAGACATTTGCCCTGGCGCTTACTGCCGATGAGCAGGCAGGCTGACAAAGAATGAATGGCGATAAAGCAAACAAAACCGCTGTGCTGGCAGCCAAATTCGGCAACTCAAAAAATCTAACCGACGCATGGAAGAATTTTTTAAATGCCCATCCCAAAATGTTTTTTGACGACTTCGGCCCCCGCGTTTTTACACGCGAAATGCTGGGTTTAAAGTTTTTTGGATATAAGCCGGAGTTTTCGTGGCATCAACTCGGATTTCAGAAAGGCCCCGGTGCCAAAGGTGAACAGCCTACATTTACTAATTACGCTAATAAATTAAGGGCAGTTCATTTTCACTACCCGGTAGACAAGGCCGGTATTACCGCTGAGTTATCCATGTTTTTGTTTAACGACCGCACATCGTTAACTTTAAAGGGAAGGTGATGTAGTTGCTAAATGTATAAACGCCCATGGTATAACAAAAATGGCTTTCTGGTGGTCAGCCTTTAAATGGCTGGCGCAATCAGTAAAATAAGCCAGCAGCAAGGCAGTAACCGATGAGGTGAAAAGTGATGCTAATACCCCCCAGGCAATAATACGGAATGTTTCAAGCTTGCTTTTAAAAAGATAGTTGCGGCCAATATGGGCGATCTTTATTGGTATCAAATTAAACCACGCTGCGAATAATGCCGGCTTATTGTAAATGCCTCATCAAATCAGCCGTAACAATCTTCGCAAACACTTTAAGGTAAGCATCCGCCCCAGCTACAGCACCGGTCATTTTACTATCGGAGATGGTATAAACTTCTTTTTTATGGCAGTCAGTAAAAGTGAGGCTGCATTTAATTTTCGCGTTTAGCATCAGGCCTGTGGTATAGTTGATGGAGTATGTGCAGGTTAAGGTATCGCAATCCTGTAGCTTTTTTTCGACTGCTTCTTTCTGGTATTTCAGCATAGGCACTTTGCTGTGTACGAGTAATTCTTTAATACCATCTTCCAGGTTACTCCTGAATTTCTGGTAATCAGGGGCATTATTATTTTTTGGATCGGGATGCAGTACTACGTATTTGAAATTTTGGAGTGCGCTGCTATCTTGTGCATGTATATGGCTTATAAAAAACATAGCTGCCAGCCATACCATGATACATTTTGAAAATTTCGCCTTAGTCATTGTCAATATTAAGCAATGTTCAATGCAAAAAACACCTAACCACAGTTAAACCCGGGCCAACTTCCCTCAACTAACTTACATTTACCCGCAAAACCGAAAAACGATATGGAAGAAAAACAAACATGGCATCAGGTACATGAAGAAGAATTAAGCTTTGGCGACCGTTTATCTGATGCAGTAGCTAATGGTATGGGCTCATGGGGCTTTATTATCGTTCAAACAATTTTAGTGCTGTTGTGGATGGGCCTTAACTTTGTGGGCTTTGTAAACCATTGGGACCCCTACCCTTTTATTTTATTAAACCTGGTATTCTCAACCCAGGCTGCCTACGCCGCGCCTATTATTATGATGGCCCAAAACCGCCAAAGCGACCGCGACAGGCTACAGGCCCAGGCCGATTACCAAACCAATATTGACGCCAAACTTGAAATAGAAGCACTGGCCATTCAGCTCAATAACATGGAGGTAGAAAAACTGGATAAAATCATTGCCATGCTGAATGAATTAAAGATAAATCAGGTTAAATAACGCTTTGTCATGCCCGATTACGGGAAACAGGGTTCCTTCAGTTTAAAAGTCCAACATATCCACACTTAATTTTAGCAAATGTTGTAATTTATATCAATTTGGTGTAAATTACAGTATGGCTGGGTTCTCACTGTTACAGACCTTTAAAAATGCATCCATTGCAAAAAAGCTGTACTTCACAGTTGGCATTATGGCCATGCTTATAGCGGTTGAATTATTTACGCTGTGGTTTGCCAACTCTACCCTTTCCTCTGTCCGGGCATTTATCAATGGCGAAGGTTTATGGAGTAAAGCCGAAAAAGATGCCGTTAACGCGCTACATAAATACGCCCGTACGGGCAATGAAACCGATTATGGACACTACCTGGAATTTATGAAGGTTCCCCTGGGCGACCATAAAACCCGGATGGAACTTATAAAACCTCAACCCGATTTTATTATTGCGCGCCAGGGATTTCTGGAAGGCAGAAACCACCCCGATGATATTGATGGTATGATAAAGCTGTTTACCCGCTTTTATGGTAACTACTATATACACCGCGCCATCATTTTATGGACCCAGGCAGATTCGCTTTCCGGCCCTATTATGCTTGCTGCAGAACAACTTCATGCCGAAATTAATTCCCCGGTTCCATCGCAAGCCAGGGTTGGTGCACTGCTGGATGATATAGATAATATCAATGCCAATTTAACCATGGTAGAAGACGATTTCTCTTTTACGCTTGGCGAAGGGGCCCGCTGGATGGAGAACCTGGTTTTGCGTTTACTTTTTTTAGTTGCCCTTACAGTTGAAATCAGCGGCCTTTTGCTGGCCATTTCGGTAAGCCGGGGCATACAAAAAGGCCTTAACGAAATTATCAAAGCATCACGGGCCATTGCGGGAGGTAATTTGAATGCACGCGCCGGCATAAACTCGCTTGATGAAATTGGTATACTGGCCGAATCCTTTAACAACATGGCAGCACAATACGAAAGCAGTATTGCCGCCATTACAAAAGGTGAAGAAAAATTCAGAAGACTATTAGAGTCGGCACCTGACGCAATGGTAATTGTAAACCTGCAGGGAGTTATACAACTTGTGAATGCCCAAACCGAAAAGATGTTTCAGTATGGCCGCAACGAAATTGTAGGTAATAAAGTAGAAATGCTTATTCCGGCACACTTTGCCGGACATCACGCCAGGCACCGCGATGATTTTTTCAAAGAGCCCAAAACCCGCGCCATGGGGGCCGGGCTGGAGTTATTCGGTAAAAGAAAAAACGGTGATGAATTTCCGGTTGAAATAAGTTTAAGCCCTATGGAAGTTGAAGGCGATACCTGGGTTTCGGCTGCAATCCGTGATATTACCGATAAAAAGAAGGCCAACGAAGCATTGGTAGATTATGCACAGAAGCTTGAACAATCAAACAGCAGCCTGGAGCAATTTGCCTACGTGGCATCGCATGATTTGCAGGAGCCATTAAGAAATATCACAAATTTTGCGGGCGTTCTCGATGAACACTTAAACCAAAACCTGGATGCCACCGGCCGCAGGTACATGAATTTTATTGTACATGGTGCCGAGCGCCTGAAAGTATTGATAAAAGACCTGTTGCTTTTTTCAAGATTGGGTAAACAGCATATTGTTGAACTGGTAAATTTTAATGATACGCTGAAAGTTGCGCTGCAGGATCTGGACCTCTTGATAAAGGAAAGTAACGCTATAATAAAAGTGGGGCCTTTACCGGTGTTGGCTGCCAGTAAAACCGAGGTAAATCTGTTGTTTCAGAACCTGATTAATAATGCCATTAAGTACCGTAAAGCAGCGGTACAGCCGGTGGTTGAAATTGATGCCCAAAAGCAGGATAATGGTAGCTGGCTTTTCTCGGTAAAGGACAATGGTATTGGTATTGAGGAACAATTTAAAGACCGGATTTTTATCATATTTCAGCGACTCCATAACCAGGACGAATACTCCGGAACCGGTATAGGCCTGGCAACATGCAAAAAAGTGGTAGAGTTAAATGGAGGAAAAATATGGGTTTCTTCCAAACCCGGCGAAGGCAGTACTTTTTATTTTACGTTTCCTAAAAAGTGACATACAGATTACCCGTGTTGTTGAGAAGTTATTCGCTCATTAATTAACCCTGCCATGAAGAAAGTAGACCATATATTACTGATTGACGACAATCCGGCAGATAACGAATTTCATACGCTGGTAATAGAAAAGGCTGAAGTAGCCGGTAAGCTTACCTGTATACCTTCCAGCAGAAAAGCGCTTGACTATCTGAGCAAAAGTATTACCCTTGAAAACAATCCTGAATACCCTGTACCCGGACTCGTTTTTCTGGACCTTAACATGCCAGCCATGAATGGTTTTGAATTTTTGGAGAGGTTAAGAAATGTACCTGACCCTTATAAGCGAAAAGGCAAAATCAGAATATTTATACTAACCGGTTCGCTTAACCCTGATGATTTTAAATTAGCCATGGAAAAATACGGCGATATAATAACGGGCTTTCGCTTAAAACCATTAGTGGCTTCTATTTTTACCGATATCGTGGAACACTATTTTTGACAAACCCGATATGTTAATTTCTGAACTAAACGACTACGATCCGGGTTTATAGCTGAATAATATATTTTGTACACGGTTAAATATGGTGTCATTACAAAAAAAATGTAGCTTAACACCACTATTTCAGCATTAGCAGACTTGATTACTTTATACCCCGATGAAAAAAGTTAACCAGATATTGCTTGTGGATGATAACCCTGCTGACAACGAGTTTCACACCCGGGCGATAACAAAATCCGGCGTTGCAGATAAGCTGCTTTGCATACCTTCAAGCCGGGAGTCACTGGAATACCTGCGCAAAAGTCTGAGTGTTGAAGATAACGCTGACTTTGCAACACCCAATCTGCTGTTTCTGGATCTGGCAATGCCCGGTATGGACGGTTTTGAATTTCTGGATAAGCTGATGGCTTTACCTGACCCTTATAAGCGAAAGGGTAAAATAAAAACTTTTATACTCACAGGCTCCCTCAACCCCGGAGACTTTAAGCTGGCTATGGAAAAATACGGCGACCTCATAACAGGCTTCCGTTTAAAACCTTTAGGAGATTCTGTTTTTACAGATATTGTGGAACACTATTTTCAGTAAAAAAGAATAAGAACCGGCGCCGGCTATTGGCTCCAGATTGGTAAGGGCATGTTTGAAAATCATCTTTTCAAATAAGCAATCCGCTTAAATTCGGGATTTGCTTTTGAAGTTACCAGAACGGCTACCATATTATTTGCCGGTATTTTTTGCCCTGGGTCAATTTCAAAGCCCATTGATTTTCGCCCCCCCAAAACATCAGTTGAAAATTGTTTTTTGTCTTCATTTCCTGAATCGGATATCTCTACCTGGTAAGCATCATCCTCAGTTCCGTCATTAAAAATTTTTAGTTTAAGCATAACCTTCCCGTCCTTTAATACTTTGCGCTCGGTTTGCATCGTAAAATAGCAGGGATATAACGATGATGTATAATGCGCCCTGTATAAGGGAAATTTATGCCAGGCCGAATCAACTGTGTTATAACTTTCAACCAGCGCATTCCATACAACCTCTTTATTTCGGTTTACTTCAAAAATGCGGTTAACAGCACCCATACAAACCAGCAGGTTTCCGTTCTTTAGTTCGTCCACATTTCCGCTTACGGTGGCCATATTATCGGTAGTATCCAGGTGGCACTCGTATTTCCAGACTACCCTGCTGCTTTGTTTATCATCAGGCTGCGAAAAAATCACCACGCTTGAAAAGGGTTGTTGGCCATGCAGCGGTTTCGGGTTGGGATTATTATTAAACACAGCAATTGAGCCATCGCGCATAAGCTTTGACCCATGCTGCCTTAAAAAAAATCCTTCGCCATTACTTACACCTTTATAGTACATCTTATCGCCCCAGCTGCAAACCACGGTTTCTGTTTTCTTATCAATTTTTATTAACCGGTTAAGGTTTCTGAACCCGGCATAAACAAATCCGTTTTTTTCATCCACATCAAAGGAATTGATATGCCCATCCCGGTTACGCTTTATTAACTCCGGGTCGGGGCTGTTCCAATCCAGTGTATCGAAATAATTCTTCCCCCTCCAGCTCCATGCCAGTTTTCCATTGTGGTCAAACTCTTTAATTATATCGTAGGGTATAATAACCTTCTCAGTATCTTTTTGCATGGCACCATCCGGCATCATGTGGCTGCCATAAACAACCGAGTCCGGAAGGGTAAGGTATTCCATGTCCAGCACCATGTAATGCCCGTTCAGCAATTTTTTAAAACAATGATGGTAGTTGTAAGCCGCACCCGGGGTTAATGAGTCGTGGTACAAGGCGCTGCGCCTTGGTGCCTGCCATAAAATATTGCCTTGTAAATCTTTTTCGAGGGCCTTATGGTTATTTAAGGCGGTGATAGTGCCCGACGCAGTAAAACGCATGTCATTGTTCTTCAGGTTGGCAATAGTTTGCAGGTTTTCATTTACATAAGCATCCTGCTGCCAGGGTAAAAACCATACCACCTTGCCATGTCGATCAACTATGTTCCCTGAAATATCTAAAAGTATCAGGCCACCCGTATTTTTCAGTGAGTCGTTTTCCAATACCCTTACGCGGAATTGCTTTTTATCTGCAACCGGATCAGTAAGAATTTCAAAACTATAAGGGCCGTTCCAACCAAGTGGTTTTCCGTTATGGAGGCCCGTAAAGCGCCAGACATATTTTTTGCCGAATTCAAAATTATCCAACATAACCGCCGTGGATGAGTCCTTTCGCCTGGCCAGAGGATGTTCAAAGGTATACCCATGCCCATCCTGATCCAAAGTTACCTCAACTATATATTCCTCAGCTCCTGTTAGCTGGGTATGGTCGAACATAATTTGGGTGTAGTTTAGTTTTGCGCCGGGTTCGGGCAAAAGCTGCTGTTTGCATTCAGGGCACCGTAGGCTGGCTGGTTGGTTTTCAAACGCAGTATCAAATTCTTCGGTGTTTTTACGTGGATTATCTTTACAGCATTTCTTATTAAAGCTTAGCTCATTCCCAAAGCAGAGAAGAGCGCTCAACCATGAAAAAAGTAAAGCAATTGATTTAGCTTTCATAACAACAAAAAACTGTCCTTAACGTTATCTTAACAAAGTTAATTGCTTTATTGTCACGATAAGTTACCATAAAAATACAGCGATAAGATACAGGAGATGAACTAATTAGGAAATTATAATCATCCGCAATTCTATATTTTTTTACTCATTATTTTATTAAACATTATGTATTTGCCCTTAAACCGGTATCCGAATGAGACTTTTAATCTGCCCCATTAAAGATCGTTTGCCATGCTGCCTCTACAGCCTTCGGTTTTAATACTTAACCGGCTATGCGTATATTCGATTTAAATACTGTTCCTATGAAAAAATTGTACCCCCTGTTTTCGGCATTGCTGTTAAGCTGTTTTGTTTTTGCCCAAAGTAATGTAGGCATAGGCACTCCCAGCCCTGACCCCACCTCTATCCTTGACCTCAGTTCAACCAGCCAGGGCTTTCTGGCGCCGCGTTTAACCACAACGCAGCGTTTAGCTATTGCCAACCCAGCCCAGGGCCTGTTGGTGTATGATACAAATATCGGTTGCTACTTTTCGTATAATGGTGCCTGGACATCGCTTTGTCAGCCAGCCAGCCCAATTTGTCCGGCGGCATCTAATGGTTACATCAGCATGTTTACCTCCGATTCAACTCTGTGCAATTCATTCCTGTTTCAAAGTGGAACCAGCCTTGGGGTAAATACCACCACACCTACAGTTTCATTTCAGGATAATGCCACCGATGCCTTAGGCCTGCCGGCAGGCACCACTGGCCAGCAACCGGCGGCTGCACCTGCAGGAGCTGTACGCTTCAATACCACTACAGGCAGTGTTGAAGTTTATAATGGCACCTGCTGGCAAAACATTAACACCCCACCTATTGGCTCAACTTATATTCAGTGGTTTAATGCACTGGACCCAAACACACTTTATCCCTGTACAAACTGGGTATCATCAGACCTGCAAAACGGCGAGTTTATCCGCGCAGCCGGAGGCAATTCAAACGTACCTTCCGGCGGGCCATTAACCGGCACCCTTCAGGCGCAGGAATTACTGGACCATACCCACTCGGCAACGCTTACCATTGACAGCGCAGGCCCTTTTGTAACGGACTCTGCCGGCCTTCACTTTCATGATTGGGGCGGATGGTGGAGCAACGATGACTCACGCTTGTTTGATGTGGCTAGCGGTAACGGAGACGGCACAGGTAATACCATTAGTGACGGCAGCTACTACTGGGGTGGAAACAGTAACCCTAATACGGCTTATTATGCCGGTGCAACATTAACAGCCGGTGCACACAATCACACCGGCAGTACGGGCGCAGTAAACACCAGCAGCGGTGTTTGGATACCTTATGACGATAACCTGAGCAGCGATGCGGGTAACAGTGGTTTTAGCAACAGCGATGCCACCACCTGCGGCCATGGTTGGAACGGGGAGTATACCTGCGGAAACTTTATGGGCCAGCTAAGCGATGGATGCATGGCACATACCCACCTTATTAGTACTGATGGCGCACACACGCACGAGGTTGATTTCTACGCGCACCGCCATTTTTTAAAACAAAGGCCAACCTCATCTGATGGAATGCATGTGCACACAGTACCGGAGCATACACATACCGGTACCGTAACGGTTGGCAACGTAAACAGCGGCAGCGCGGGACCCGAAAACCGCCCCGCTAACGTGGCTGTTATTTTCTGGAGGCGGACGAATTGAGAGAATAGGTTGATGTGTTAAAGCGCAAAAGTGTTCATGTGTTAATGTTTAAATACATAGCTATAGCATATTCTAAATTATCATTCATTCCCCCGCTATTAACGCAATAAATAAAATGAAAAAATTCCTGTTGTTTATTTTAACGGTGCTTGTTATTCTCACAGGTATTTTAGCATTTAACACGCTAAGCCTGAAATCAAAACAATTAATATCCGGAAACGGAGTTGCCCTGCAGTTGCCGGTGGATGAAAAAGCGGTGGAACATCTCAGCCGGGCTATACAAATAAATACTATCTCTTTTGCCGATTCGCTCAAAATGGCCGATGCACTACCGCGCTTTGATTCGTTTATCGGGTTTTTGAAAAGCACTTATCCGCTTGTTTTCAATTCACTGGAGGATACCGTTATTGGTGGCAGAAATATTTTATTGAAGTGGAAAGGAAGCGATTCATCCCTTCCACCGGCTATATTATACGCGCATATGGATGTTGTACCCATTGAACAAAATACAATTTCCCAATGGAAACACGCACCCTTCAGCGGACAGATAGCCGATGGCTACATTTGGGGCAGGGGTGCGCTGGATGATAAGGGCAGCCTGGTTTCAATTTTCGAAGCCCTTACACGTTGCTTACAAAAGGGATTAAAGCCTGCACGTACCATTTACATAGCATCAGGCAGTGATGAAGAAGTAGGCGGGAAAACCGGCGCCGAATCTATTGCCAGCTATTGTCGCCAAAATAAGCTGCATTTCGGGTTTTATGAAGATGAGGGCCTGATGATTGCCCGGGGCGTTGTGCCCAATATAAAAAAAGATGTTGCCTTAATTGGCACTGCAGAAAAAGGTTACCTCACTATTGAATTAATGGTTGATATGCCGGGCGGCCATAGCAGCAAACCGCAAAAAGAAACTGCATTGGATGTGCTGGTTAAAGCTGTAAAGAAGGTGCATGATAAACCATTTGAAAAAATGGTTTCCCCATCTACAATCGGGTTTATTGATTACCTGGCCTGCGAAATGCCCATGCCCTTAAAATTGGTATTTGCCAATAAGTGGTTATTCAAAAGCCTTATTCTTTCGGAATATGCAAAAACAGATGCCGGTAATGCACTGGTGCGCACAACCGGCGTTGCCACAGTAATGAATGCTGGTTTGCAGGATAACGTTATACCCACCAAAGTAAGCGCCAAAATAAACTTCAGGATTCTGCCGGGCCAAAGTACGCAACAGGTGGCAGAAAAGGTGAAAGAAATTATTGATGATAGCCGGGTACAAATCATATCCGGTGAAAGAGTTGAGCCCTCACAATCAACACCGGCAAATTCATGGGGGTTCAAACTTCTGCAAAAAACATCAGCCGAAGTTTTCCCTGATGTTATTGTGGCACCTTCACTGATGATAGGGAGTACAGACTCAAAACATTTTGCCGACCTTACTGACGCCACTTATCGCTTCTTTCCTACGCGCATGGACAATGAAGCCATTGGCAGTATACACGGTATTAACGAGCGGATTAAAATCCCATATTTTATGGAAACCATCCGCTTTTACGAAACCCTGCTGAACAACATGCAGACTTTTTCTGCCGAAAACAGAAAATAATCTTCAACTTAGAGCCCTGATTTAGTATCATTAAGGAGTTGCGCCGATGGCAAAACCCGGGCGCTTAAAACAACAACCATGGAAGAAATTAAAAATGACCAGCAGATAAATATCGAATTACCTGAAGACCAGGCCGAAGGGATTTACTCAAATCTTGCCATTATATCTCACTCGCCCCAGGAGTTTGTTATTGATTTTATACGCGTTATGCCTGGTTTGCCTAAGGCCAAAGTAAAGGCCAGGGTAGTTGTAACCCCTGAACACGCTAAGCGCCTGATGAAAGCCCTGCTTGACAACGTAAAAAAATACGAACAGCAATTTGGCCCCATTAACGACAAAGAGCAGCCGATGATGCCCATGAACTTCGGCCCTACTGCACAGGCTTAATATGGCCTGGACACTGCATTTTCTATTTCTTCCAGCTGCCTTACGTAATCATACTGCAAATCCTCATGCAGGTTGCCCAACACTTTTTTAATTTTCTTTATCTGGCCCTGGTAAAGATTAACAAGTGCAGTACTTTGCTCAATGGGTATTCCTGACTCCTTTAGTTTGGTGCAAAAGAAAAGCAACAACTGAACCTCAGCTATTTTTGAGCCTGTATATTGGATATGTTTATTGGTGCGGCGCAAAATCTTGCGTACGCTCTTTTTAACCAGGTAAAGGCTGTTGCTTTTGGGTATTTCGCCAAACTGCTCTGATATTTCCGTTTCAACGCTTTTAATAAAGGCCGGCTCATCGTGCCCTTCAAAAAGCAGGTAGGTAAGCAATTCTTTATTTTCCTTTTTAAACTTGCTAAGCCTCAGGCATAGCTCAACCAACTCGCCTGCTTTAAGTGCATTCAGTTCGCTTTTAATCTCGTGTACGGTGGAGGGTTTCATATGCGCTTATTTTTCTTCAATGGGTCAAGCAATTGGTCAAGCCCGTTTAGTTTTATTACGTACATGGTCTCCAGCAAAACGCCCAGCTTGCCCGGTGGAAACCCCTTGCGCTGAAACCACTCCAGGTACGATACCGGTAAATTACACAAAACCCTGTCCTTAAACCTGCCGAACGGCATTTTCATGGTAACAAGTTGTAATAGTATCTCCGGGTCGGGTTTGGCATCCAATAGCTCCATCAGTCAAAGTCGGATATTTTAAGATGCGAAATAAAATACCGTTTATCGCTATGGTATGGACAGTTTACCGAGTTATTGTCTTTATTGTAATTATCAAAATAAGCATCTTCAAAAGTTAACACCTGCCAAACATAAAATCGGTTGTTTACAATTTTTGCGTCTGAAAAATCCTTTTGTGTGGCGTAAGTAATAGTATTGCCAAAGCCAAGGGCCACGTTGGCCGAATCACCCTGCATTATCCAGCCCGGAAAACTCTCACGCATGCCCGATATCAAAGGTATATTTTGTGGCTTTAGTTTTTTTACAGAGAACCTGGTTTCAGGCAAAATCTTATAACAGCCCCTGAATAAGTACGACTTTGCAGGCAACAAAGTAACCGGTTCCTCAGCCAACGCGTTTGAGCCCTCGTAACCCGACAAAATATAGGGGTTGAACAATTTATACCAGTCAGCCGGTGTTTTGTAAATATCTGCAACTTCCGAAAGATTGGTTCCGTTTCTGTAAACCGGGTAATAGCTTTCAGTTACTTTCTTGTCGGCATACGCAGATTTGGTCCAGTCAATATACAGCGGTGTATTTGATTTATTCAAAACCATAAAAGCCATCGCACCCCCATCGGCCCAGAAGGTATAGATGATATCTAATGAATCACCCTTGTACCTGTAAAGGTCATCAGTTTTAATAATGTCGCTGGTAACAGGGGCAGTATAAACTACCTGGGTATAATAAACCGGCCCTGCAGAAAAAACAAAAAGGCCAAGAAGGGAAAATAATAGCTTCATAATTTAGTATCGGTATAATCCTGCAATCTGGTTGCCCCTGATTACGTTTCGCTAAATTATCTTTTTCTTTTTATTGCGGCCGCTGGTAAATAAAGTACAAAAAAAGCCGGGCTCCGGTTAACGGAGGCCCGGTCCGGATTGGGGTTTAAGAAACCCCAATTCCACCATTCCCGAACTTACAAACAGGGGGGATGTTATATAAGTCCGCAACTTTGAGCGGCGTAAACCACTACCACCATATTTTGGGCCCCTGCCTTTTTTATCATATTCCGGCGGTAGCTTTCAACTGTATCTTCGGACATGGCCAGCACAGAGGCAATTTCCCGGGTCGATAGCCCCTCTTTTACAAGGCCCAGCACATCCATTTCCTTTTTGGTAAAATTTAATAGTTTTTCTTTGGCGATAGTCATACATGGGTTGTTTAGTTGACCGAAAGTAGAAAGCGGGTATTTTATAACGAAACCATTTTAGCGCTCATTATTAAAAGTCTGATTTAAAATTTTTGGCTCAAAAATTACCTGAAACTAAGTCTGGATAATGGTTTCAGCATGTGTATGATTGTTGCAAAAATGTCTCACTTTTTTACGGAAAACCG
>CAISWS010000199.1 GCA_903889265.1 uncultured Bacteroidota bacterium | reverse complement strand
CGGTTGATATTGCATGGTTTATGCAACTGACCAAACGCACGGAAATTAAAACCACCGTGTCTTTTATGTCACGCCATTCAAATTATGGTAACCGGTAGAGGTGATTTACTAATGTACTCCGGCACCACTCTGCACTTCTTTCGCCAATCTGTCGTACTCGGCTTGTTTCGTCTCCTCATCGCGCATCTTGCGTAAAGCAAATGGGGTTTCAAAATGTAATTCGGCAATAGGGCCTAGTTTTTCAATGTTCAGCGCCGGGTCGTTTAAGAAGCTAATCTTCTTTTTTACGCTATCGGTTAACACAAAGCCTACCGTTACCGAATTTGCGTTGTTGTTCAATTCAGGCATAGGGCGCAGTATAGAAATAGTGAGGTAATCTTCACCCTCTTCGTTTTTACTGATAACCGCATCTACCAAGGTGTTTTTGCCGTGGGTTTCGTTGTATTTATCATCCAGGTAGCGTACCAGGTTTTTGGTTATCCATCTTCTGTAATTCTGCTCGCTAATGATGTATTCCAGGTCAACCTGGTTGCGGCTCAGGTGCAGTTCCTTTGAAATCTCCTTCATATGTTTTGAAGGCTCCTTACTTGAATACCGGATAAAGTAAAGCTCGTTGAAACCGAAAAATTTGGGCAACAGATTTGAAATGCGCTGAAACAACATTTCGGGCGAGGTGTTGTATTTTTCTAAAAGCGAAACCAGTGCGGAAGGGTTCCAACTGGTATTGGCAAAGAATTTTTCAAGGTCGGGCAGCAACAGGTTTTTGTTTACATGCAGCGCCTGTGCAAAATACGATGACCTGAAATTGTTTAACACATGGTCGAATGATTCTACCTTTAACCAGCTGGTGGTCATAGGCCGTTTATCAATCTTCATATAAGCAAAGCCAATTTCCTTACCGAAAAGGAATATTTTCTGTTGTTCAGTTAACCGGTTGTTGTAAAGCAAAGCCGGTTGCTCTCCTTTAATAAATACCGACCTGAAACCACGCAGCTTGGGGAAATCTGAGAAGTCGGTTTCTTCCAACCGGTAGTTGAATTTGTCTTTTAACAACTGCGCATACTGGTCTGCAGTTAAAAGTTCAGGATGATCAATGCCGGCCTCCGAGCGAAAATTCTCTACTGCCTGTTCAATATCGTCAAAGTAGTTATCGTTCATCTCCTGGTAACTGCGCAGGCAGCTGAAATAAAAATGCTCTTCCTGCAGGTTATAGTTACGTGCAATCTCGAAAACCGAGTTGATGAGGGCCGATAACCGGGTAGGTGCGCTGGCCATCATACTCATTAAAAGGCTCTTATCAACACCGAAGGTTTCAAAAAGAAAATCGTTGATAATTTTCAGGTTTAGCACCTGCACCACCGGTGTAAGGTTCTTGTTAATTTTTAATGATACCAGTTGGTCGTAGGTGGTATTGAGTGCTTTGGCAAGCTCATTTATTTTATCGGGCTTGGGGTATTTTTTCCCGTTTTCAATTTCATTGAGGTAAGAAACTGATACACCGGACTTAGCAGAAAGTTCCTGTAGCGAAAGTTTGCTATCACTTCTCAGCTTCTTTAATTTCAATCCGAAAATGATGCGGATGTTTTCTTCTGTTGTTGTTTCCATACTGGGTTTATAAGGTCGTTTGGTTGTTTTTTGTCTGGATTTTAGTATTGAGTATTAAGTATTAAGACTGATATCAAGTTGCTGCGCCAGCTAATGTTTAACGTTACAACGGCTGTTGATCTAACTACTGAATACTAGCTACTAAATACTAACCAGCGTACAAAGATATAAAAAGCGAAAATCTTATTTTAGCGAATTTTCGCTTGCATATTTAAATAATAGTTTTCACTTTTGCAGAGAAATTTACGCGGTGCAAACATTTAGCGCAGATTTAACGTAAAACAAACAATTTCGGAATTGGCACAAAACGCCCCTTGTATTTAAAAGCAAAGCATGTCTACAGCAACTATAATTGAAGGACTTAAAATAAACGCCCCGGTTGGCGCTGATTATGCAACCATATTAACGCCGGAAGCATTGGCCTTTGTGGTTAAACTCCAGCGCAAGTTCAATAAAACCCGGCTTGAATTACTTCAAAAGCGCGATTTGCGTCAAAAGCGGATAGACGCAGGCCAGTTGCCTGATTTTTTACCGGAAACCAAGGCCATCCGTGAAGGGGATTGGGTAGCCGCCCCAATACCCGCTGACCTTCAGGACCGCAGGGTAGAGATAACTGGCCCGGTAGACCGGAAGATGATTATCAATGCCCTCAATTCGGGCGCTAAGGTCTTTATGTCAGATTTTGAAGATTCAAATTCGCCTACCTGGAGCAACAATATTGAAGGGCAGCTTAACCTTCGCGATGCCATTAACAAGACGATCACCTATACCAATCCTGAAAACGGAAAGAGCTATAAACTGAACGAAAAGACGGCTGTTTTGATGGTGCGCCCACGCGGCTGGCATTTACCTGAAAAGCATGTAACGGTTGATGGAGAGGTAATGAGTGGCTCACTTTTTGACTTCGGCCTGTTCTTCTTCCATAACGTTAAACAATTGATTGCAAATGGCACAGGGCCATACTTTTATCTTCCTAAAATGGAAAGCCACCTTGAAGCCCGTTTGTGGAACGAGGTGTTTGTTTTTGCGCAGGATGAACTAGGTATACCGCAAGGAACTATTAAGTCTACCGTGCTTATTGAAACCATCCTGGCTACCTTTGAACTGCACGAGATAATATACGAATTACGCCAACATATGGCAGGCCTTAACTGTGGCCGTTGGGATTATATCTTCTCTTATATTAAGAAGCTCAGAAACCTGCAAGGCTATGTTTTGCCCGACCGTGCACAGGTAACTATGGCAGTTCCTTTTATGGCTTCGTATAGCAAGCTGGTTATTCAAACTTGCCATAAAAGACAAGTGCATGCCATGGGTGGAATGAGCGCCTTTATTCCAATTAAGAACAACGAGGCAGCCAATAACGCTGCCATTGAAAAGGTTAGGGTAGATAAGCTGCGCGAAGTAACAAACGGGCATGATGGAACCTGGGTAGCGCACCCTGGTTTGGTGCAGGTGGCCATGGATATTTTTAACGAACATATGCCTACCCCACACAACTATTCCATAAAAAGGGAAGGTGAAGTTTATACTAACAAAGACCTTTTAGCCGCGCCGGAAGGAACGATAACCGAAGGCGGTTTAAGGATGAATATTAACGTAGGTATTTTATACATAGAAAGCTGGTTACGAGGCGTTGGTGCAGCTGCACTTCACAATTTAATGGAAGATGCTGCTACAGCGGAAATAAGCCGCACCCAGGTATGGCAATGGATACATGTAGGTAGCAAGTTAGAAGACGGGCGGATTGTTAGCTACGAACTATTTAAGGAAATCCTGCCAAGCGAGTTGGAAAGCATAAAGGCCTATGTTGGCGGAGCCGCTTATAATGCAGGAACCATGAAACGGGCTATCGAGATATTTGACAAACTGGTTCAACCAGGGGAATACCTTGACTTCTTGACTTTACCGGCGTATAACGAAATTGACTAATGGCGAAAATATGGCAATAGCTTAAAGTCTAAATACTAATCATTCATTCATCAATAAAACCCAAATAAAAATCAATGGCTACTAAAAAAGAAAGAGCACTTGCATTGCGCACCGATTGGGAAACCAATCCGCGTTGGAAAGGAATTGTTCGCCCCTATTCTGCTGAAGAAGTTGTAAACATCGCCGGTTCTGTTCAAATAGAATACACGTTGGCCAAAAACGGAGCTGAAAAGCTTTGGAAGAAACTGCATACCGATGCATGGGTTTCGGGCCTTGGTGCCTTAACCGGCAACCAGGCAATACAGGAGGTATCGGCTGGTATGAAAGCCATTTACCTTTCAGGCTGGCAGGTTGCTGCCGATGCAAATTTGGGCGGCGAAATGTATCCCGACCAATCTTTATATCCTGCCAACTCAGTACCGGCAGTTGTAAAGAAAATCAACAACGCTTTATTAAGAAGAGACCAGATTGAATACATGGAGGGTGAGCCTCAACGCGATTGGATGGTGCCTATTGTTGCCGATGCCGAAGCTGGTTTTGGTGGCAATCTGAATGCTTTTGAATTGATGAAAGGCATGATTGAAGCAGGTGCTGCAGGCGTGCATTGGGAAGACCAGTTATCGTCAGCAAAGAAATGCGGACACTTGGGCGGAAAGGTTTTGGTGCCAACGCAGGAAGCTATTAATAAACTGGTTGCTGCCCGTTTGGCGGCAGATGCTTACGGCGTTTCAACGCTGGTTATTGCCCGCACTGATGCCGAAGCTGCTAACCTGATTACTACTGATATTGACGAGCGCGACACAAAATTCCTGACTGGCAAACGCACTAACGAAGGCTTCTATTATGTAAAGAACGGTTTGGAACAATGTATTGACCGCGGTTTAAGCTACGCACCTTACGCAGACCTTTTGTGGATGGAAACCGGCAACCCTGATTTAGGCCTTGCCCGCGATTTTGCAGCAGGCATCCACGCCAAGTTCCCTGGAAAAATGCTGGCCTACAATTGTTCGCCTTCGTTTAACTGGGCTAAGTATATGGACGTTAAGCAAATGGCAACTTTCCGCGAAGAACTGGCTGCTCTGGGTTATAAATTCCAGTTTATTACCTTGGCTGGTTTCCATGCTTTAAACACTTCAATGTTTGAACTGAGCAAAGCTTATGTTGACCGCGGGATGGCTGGTTTCAGCGAATTACAACAACGCGAATTTGCATTAGAGAAAGATGGCTTTAAAGCTATTAAACATCAGGCTTTTGTTGGTACTGGTTACTTTGACGCAGTGCAGAACGTAGTTCAGCAAGGTATGTCTTCAACTACAGCCTTGGCTGGTTCTACTGAGGCTGAGCAGTTTCATTGATTAGAAGCCCCTCCAAACCTATCCGAAGGGGAGACTTAAATACAAAATACAAATACAGAAAGCCTGCTCTTTGGAGTGGGCTTTTTTTTTGTGTTTTCGCACCAGTGAATTATACAACTAATTAAAAGAATGATGTAACACTTGCCTGCCCTTATGGCACCATCTTTGTAACAGTTCAGGCGAACTTAAACACAGCAGTTTTCCTTGCCTGTTTCTTTAAACCGATAGTTAAAATCAGCAACAATGAAAAAAACATTAACGGCAGTATTTGCACTCTGTATATTCATATCTTCATGCGAAGTGGAGGTCAGAGATGGACATCGCTACAATCACGCTCACGGATGGGAGCACGCACATTACCCTGACCATCACGAGGTTTATAACCATGGATATCATCACGATTCTCATGGGGCAGAAATTATAGTAAGGCCTTAAAATTAAGTAATCTTTCCCCTGCTGCGCATCCCTGGTTTAATAAATCAGGGATGTAGTGGATTAGGCCAGCCGGTAATTTCTATTGCAAAACACCCACAAAGGTGCTGGTTTTGGTACCGCTACCGGTATAGCCAAACGAATCGTGCAGGGTTAAGGTTGTTCCTGAAACGCTTCCAATAGTAGAATAATTAGCCAGTGTGCCTCCTAAGTTAATCGTAGTATCTGCGATGCTAATATTAGTACCTGAAACATTGCCCGTAAAGTAAAAGCTATAATAGTTGGCTGTGGTATGAAACGACCGGTGAACCGAATACTCCGTAACCGAGGCCCCTGCCGAATATATATTTACGGTATCAGGATAAGCAGAACCGGTTGATGGGGTGCTGGTTCCATAATAGATGCCATTAATAGCCGGTGCCGGCTGATCAGGCTTGGCGCAGGAGTTAACAGCGAGTAACAACAACATCAAACCAGATAAGCACAGATAGTATTTCGTTTTCATGCTGCCAAATATAGGGTTGATTTCGGTTTTCAAAAATGGCGGGCTTAGCAGGTTCATGAAGCGTAACTTTCCTGTATAGCATTTATTTCATCCATCACTACTTCTTCAGCCAGCTTGTAATTTTTAAGGATAGTTTTTACCGTGTTGGGGTGCGTGGTTTCAAAAAACTTTTCAGCAGGTATTTGTTTTTCCAGGTTGTCGATATGTAATACGGCCAGGTTAAGTAATTCCTCTCTTTTAGCATCTGGTTCAGAGGCTGAAAACAGGTGCCTTTTTTGTTCAAGGGCCTTTCTGAGTTTGAATATGATGGTTTTGAATTGTTTCATGGTTGGGTTTATTGCGGGGCAAGGTAGTGTTTGTGGGGCGGACTGTGCGGGATTTGTTCGATTGGTTTCAGATTTGGCAACTTTTAAAAAGTTGTCAAATCTTGAGGTGTGCGTTGGTTTTTCGGCAACAAACACAATTTAAATACAGGCATTATAAATGCCAATGCCTGTAAGACCTCGTTTTGGAAACGACGTCTAGTGGAAGTTATTTTTTTGTTTTCTTTTTTTGAATCAGGTGCAATAACCGTTCAAAATATTTCTCAAACGATTCCCCCTTCTTTATCGGCTGGGTATTAAAGGTGGCGGCAAAACTATCCATACAGGCATTTAAATGATTAAAATTCTCTTCTAAAATTTTTTCATCCCGCGTTTCCCAATATTGTGCTTCATCGTAAAGTTTAAAATTGCGCAAGTATTTTTTACTTAAATAGTCGAATAAATGAATGATGATCTTGTGGACGGTTGAACCGGCATAATGCGTTTTTGTAGAATTTCCTTTTAACCAGCGTTCATTCTTTCCATCTTTAAAATAATGTTCCAGATACAAGG
>CAISWS010000198.1 GCA_903889265.1 uncultured Bacteroidota bacterium | reverse complement strand
TCTTTTTTTCTTTTTTCTATTTCTTCGCCGAGTAAATAGTTGTATTCATCCCGTGCTTTTACAAACTTATCCCAGCCACTAAAGCCAAAAAGGCTATTCCGTAAAAATGGGAACATGAACAACCATTGCGAGTAACCATTGGAAAAGGCGCTTACACTGGCTATAAATGCCTTAATCCTCTTTGGTTGTTCAATACCAAAAACAGCCCTTAAAATTACCTCCAGCGAAATTTCCTGCATCATGGACTCAACATCCAGCAAGGCTCCTTTTTTCCATCCGGTCATTTTTTTCAGGGTGATTTCCTGAATGATATTGCCATAGGCACGCATCCGCTCGCCGTGAAAGGGTGGGCTTAGTAATTTGCGCTCGTTCCTGTGTTTCTCCTTACCCATCAGCAACAGGGAAGCAGGCCCAAGCATGGGCTCTAAAGGGTTAGATTCCAAAGGCACAAAAGTATCGGGCGGCGCACTGAAAATTTCCCTGGCACCATCTTCGGTTCCGGTAAAATAAATATCTCCTGCCCCTGGCAGATAAACCCCAAACGGATCCCCGGACTCCTTTGCACATTCCCTGAAAAAATTTTCAGGATCGCTGCCTGCCTTTATCGCCTTTAGTATAGAGAAAGATGACTTCGGTAATTTGTTTTGAACTGCCATAAGTAGTAAGCCAAATATTGTTTTTGCTGATTAACTTCGAGGATCAACCCTCAGGTAATTGAGGCCTATAGATAGTTTAGCACACTCTACTTTGGCGTTTGGTGCAGCCAATACTCCCAGCCTTCGTAAAAACGGACGGGTATGCATTTTTCTGGCAGATATAAACGCATCGTGTATATACATGCCATTCAGGAAAAATGTAGTTGGCAGCATGGCTGAAAAGCACATGAACATCATATTGGGTATGTTCTGAGTGGCATCCACCGCAAACAGCCCGTATTTGGCAATTACCTGTGATTTTTTAATCAACTGAAAAAGCTCTAACGCCGGAAAGTGATGAATACTGTGTAATGCAATTACAATATCAAATTGGTCGGTCTCGGTTTTGCTGATGTCAAGTGCATCAATAATTTTAAACTCAACCGGGTATTTCTTCTTTGCAGCTTTTTTTGCAGAGAGGTCGATATAACCCGGTACGATATCTGAGCCAGTGATTTGAACTTTTAAACCTTCTTTTGACTTGGCAAATTCCCCGTAAAGGCCAATACTCAAATCTCCTAAACCACCTGCAACTTCCAGTATTTTAAAGGGACGGTTTTCCTTTTCATTCACTTCCTTAATTAAGGGGCGCAAATATTGGAAAATAGAGCGGTAAGTACCAAATACCTTGCTTTTAAGATCTAATCCTTCCACTATTTTAACCTTGTCTTTAAGCGGAAAATCGGGCTTATCCAAATGCTCAACCCAATCGCATTTTATGAAATCAGCCCATTGAGACTTTATCTTTTTATACCCGGTAAATGTTTTTTTCTCTTCTTCCAATTCCTGAAGAAATGCCGACACTATCTCCTCGTCCGTTTTTGCCATTTTGTGATTTAAATATTATTTAATAATGTTAGTTAGCACCCCAGCTAATGAGGCAAGCTGCAGCAAAATCGCCGGCGTGTGCAAAGCCTGCAAGGCAGATAATATCACCGTTTTTGAAAGTGCCTTTTTTCATATTCTCAGCCAAAGTGATAGGTATGCCCGCACCAAAAAGGTTAGCGTACTTTTCAAAAGTATCCAGGTGCCTTTCAGGTGGAAGCAAGGTTGCCTCACGCCAATTGCGTAAAAATATGGGGTTGGGCTGGTTTGTAATCAGGTAGCTGATTTGTGTTGTTTTTATTTTTGCCGAAGCGCAGGCATCGTAAATCATTTTTGGAACCAGGCTATTGCCGCGGGTCATGATGGTTGAGGATTTCTCTTCAGTAAAATCTATACTCCCCGAGGTTGTTCGGGCTTCCCAGTATTTTGCGCCTCCACAATTAACATACATATCTTCCGCTGAATCAGGAAAATTTTCAAGCTTAATGTGATTGACTGTGTTTAGCGGTTCATTGGTGATGTAAGCAACCGAGGTGCCATCGCCGGGAATGCAGGCCTGAGCCAACTGCCGGGTATCGGGCTGGGCAAAAACCCTGCCCGCAGCAGTTTGCGAATTGCAAACCAAAGCTGACTTTACATTATGCACCATCATGTAGGTTTTCACCAAATCAAGCATGTAAATGAACGATACACAACCGGTGTTATGGATATCGAAAATATGCCGGGCATTGCCGTTTATCCTTTTATTAAGTACTGCACCAGAGCCGGTAAAAACCTCATCGGGACATGAAACGTTAGTGACTATCATATCAATATCCTTAACGTTAAGATTATTATTCTCAATTAATCTCTGCGCGCAAATGTGCATGTGGTCTGAGGCCTTATCATCTCGGCCTATGTGACGCCTTTCTTTGGTACCCAGAAACATTTTATTTTTGGTTCGGAGCAATTCCTCACCGAAAAAGTCATTGGTGATAACATTCTCTGGCAGGTATACTTCAATGTCTTTAATACATAAGTTTATCATAACTATTATTTGTTTATAGGGCCAATAGGTAAATTATTTGCGTGCCTGTATTCCAGTATGTTTTTCAGATTTTCCAGTTCAAGCTTATGGCCACCGTAAAACATGTTCCAGAAATTACCAACCCATGGCCTGCCGGCAGGGGCCTTTTCGGGAAACGGATTATCGTTGTAAAACGGGTGTTTGCAGTTTTGCCAGAAAACTACCGAACCGGGTTTGTTTAAAACCAGTTGAGCATCCACAATCCGGTTTAAATATATCATCCACAATTTTTCGCCCTGATCCCAGGCGCAATGATAATCTACCACACGGGCCTCTTTGTTCGCAACCACCTTAAAATAAATATCTGTGGTGTTTCCTATTTTATCCTTTCCTACAATCAGTCCATTATCATCTGCTTTCTTAAACTCCCGCATACTGTAGGTCCACTCCATCAGGCAATACGGATCGGCCATATAATCAAAAACCTTATCAGGCGGGCAGTTGATATAACTTAAAATAGGGCAATAATCGCCGTAGAGCGAATCGTGCGTGTAAACGGCATGGGTAAGGTCGGCTACCAGGCCACCCATTTCCTCTTTGGGCACATTTTCAACACGGTATAGGTTTGGAATAGATTCAACCAGATTTGAAAGTTTTTCAGTGGCGGTTTCGCTCATGTTATTTAGTGTTAGGGTTATTTATAAAAGCTTTAAAAGGGGGAATTTCCTCCCTGGAAATATTTAATGAAAGAAGGTTAACCTTATTGTTACCGGCGGTTGCAGCTAAAGCATCGTTGAGTTCATCCAGAGAGTTAATCTCGAAGGATTCCAGGTTCTGAAAAATGTGTTTAAAGCCGTTACCAAATGTGGCGGGTTTAAAATTGTTTATTTCCAGTAATTCGTGATTGTAAATCTTTTCGCGCAAACTGCACATGCCATGCGCATTATCGTTGAAAAGGAAAAAGGTAATGGGGAGGTTATTTTCAACGGCCGTGTGTATTTCCATTCCGTGTATCATAAAAGACCCGTCGCCTAAAAATACGTATGAGCGGCCTTTACAGGCGAGTGATGCGCCAATGGCCGTACCCATGCTGTTTCCCATAGCGCCCATACCCAGAGAAATGTAAAACAGGCTCTTCGCCTTTGGTTTCAGGTAGTGTACCGCAAAGGCACCCGAGTTGCCTGCATCTACGAAAAGATGATCTTCCTGGCGCAGCATTTTATTGATAGTAAGGAGGATATTTTTACTCGAAAAATGGTTATCATTCTTATCTTCAGTATGCTTAGCTATCGGTAAATTGTTCGATTCGGCCACTAAGCCTATATTATCCAGATATTTCAGAAAGTCCTCAACGTTCATGCTTAGCGAATGCGAAAACTCAGCAGGCACCTTAATCTCAGCGTTTGACGGAAATTCATTCACTATAATAACCCGCTTGTCCTTTAACAAAGGAATAAGGCCAAAACTATTTAATACGTTTAAATGACACCCAACGAATACTACATTCTTTTTAGCGCTAATTACTTCAATGGTCTGCTGGTGTCCCATCATCCCAATCAACCCGACAAACTGCGGATGGGTATTATCAAAAAGGCCCTTTGAAACGGCAGTTAATGCAACCGGGGTTTTAAATTTTTCGGTAATCCGGTAAATCAGGCTTTCGTCTTTTATATGGACACATTCTTCCCCAAAAACAAAAACAGATTGCAATATAAAATCCGAATTTTCCAATACAGATTTCAGGCTTTGGTGGATGGTAGTTTTTTCCGGCGTAACATTTTCGACTTTCTTATCCTGCGAAACAGCAACCTGTTGATTAAATACGTTTTTAGAAATAAATATTACCGCAGGCCTTTTAGCGATCTGAGCAGCTGCAAATGCATTTTCAAGGTGCATTTCAAGCTCATCTGCGTTTTTGACATTTGCGCAATATGCTGTTATTGGCTTCACCACCTTCGACATATCAAAAGTATCGGCACTGCCTGAGGAATCCTGAAAGGCACCCTTGCCCTCCATGCTCTGATCTACACTGCCCGAAAGAATAACCATAGGAATCCGGCTTGAATGCGCCTCGGCTATTACCGGCACGGAGTTTAAGAAGCCGGCCCCTGAGGTGGTGAATACCACCTGCACCTTCTTCGTTTTTAAATACAGGCCCAAAGCCATGGTGCTTGCATTGTATTCGCTTTTAGCCAGTATGATATTTATAGAAGAATGCTTTTTTACCGCAAAGAGCAGGTCTTCAATATTTGCCCCACTAACACCAAAAATTTCCTTAATGCCTCTTTTTTCTAAAAAATCTACCATGTACCGGCTTGCCTGAACGGTAGCTGGTGTATGCGCATTTAAATAATTACAGATTATTTCAATCCCCTGCTGAATATTTTCCTGGGTGTTTGATAAACTAACCCGCATATAACTATAGGTATGGCTGCCAAAAATTTCATCCGGGATTACTACAACCCCCAGGTCTTTCAAATCAGAATATACTTTACGCGAGTTGGAGAGCGTTTTTATATACACGTAAAAAGAGCCCTGGGGCAATATGTAGCTTATTTTGTGTTTATCGAGGATTGCGGTGGCAAGGGCCAGATTATTTTTGTATAAATCGTAAAACGAGATATTGCTTGCAAGGAGTTTCTTAGCTACTTCCTGCCCAAAAGATGATACGGCCCCAATACAATTTTGTACGAAGGGTTTAATTTTTGCCAGCGTATCGTGATTGGCCATTACCCAGCCAATGCGGGCGCCTTGCATAGGGAACATTTTTGAGAAGCTGCCCACCACAATTATGCGGTCGGTATATTTATAGAGGTTAATGTGCTTAGCCCCGTTAAAAATTATATCGCGGTAAACTTCATCAACAATAATTGTAAGCTTGGGGTATTGCTGCAATAAGACCTCCAGTTTCTTTTCATCAAAAAGGGTTAACACTTTGCCGGTAGGATTGTGTGGGCTGTTGATAACCAAAAATTTAGTTTCGGGCGATATCTCTGATTCGAGCGAGTTCCAGTTTATTAAGTAATCAGAATTTTGCAGGGCAATATCATATCGCTTTACTGTAGCCTGCTGCAAAAGAGCCATTTGTTTATAAGGCGGAAAGCCGGGATTAGGTATTAAAACAATATCACCCTGGCGCAAATGGGCCCTGAAAATTAAATCCAACGCACCAATTCCACCATTGGTAATAATGATGGATTCCTCTTTTATCCCTTCATAGTACCTTTGAATGATTTGGTTCTTTAAGGTTTTGTCTCCAAAAGGCGGATAATACTTACTGATTTTTGGAACATTCCAGATTTCGAGCAGTTCGTTAATTGGAAAAAGGGAATGATGAGGCTCGCCTACCCCTAAGTTTATGGACTTTTTTTCCTTTGCAACTTCGGTAGTACTGGACAAGCCGAACATGATATCTGCCATAAACAGTTTAATTAAATAAAGACTTGTTTTTTGAAAAATCGCTGGAAACCGTAAATATACATAACACGGTGGGGCCTTTGGCAATTAATACAATACACTAAATAAGATGGTTAAAAATCGAAAATCGCAATACTGCCAAAAAAGCAAAGACCCGGATGTGTATAAACAATAATTAGGGCAAAATGTTCGGAGGCTTGGAACGGTGTTACCCAAAGCAACTTCAATCAACTTAAAACTTATTCGGGCGATGCAAGATACCATCCATAGAAAAGTAATTTGGATAAGGTTGCTTAGAAAATTATTTGAGGTAACATTTAAAATTTGGTAAAAATCTGGTAATGCCAAATTAACTTTATTAAACTTATAGCCTTAAATCACCAAAATCCATTCCCCAATTCATGAAAAAAATCTTTACCCTCCTGCTTGTTTGTTGTTCCATATTAGCGCAATCGCAGTTTGCGCAAAGCCTTACTTACCTGGGCTATTTTACCAAGGATAGTATAAACACCATACTATCAGGCCAGGGTATTCCAGCAGGGCTTTTTAATATTGCTTATGATGTGAAAGTATACCGGCTTACCTACAATACCGTTAAATGGGATAGCACCGCAACTACCGCATCAGGGCTTTTATGTGTGCCGGTGGGTATTCCGTGCAAAACAGCTATAGTAAGTTATCAGCATGGCACTATACTTCAAAAAAATCAATCGGTTTCTTTCCTGGTGGGAAACGAATGGTATATTCCATTAATTGGTGCAGCGCTGGGTTATGATGGCATGGCGCCTGATTACCTGGGCATGGGTACCGGTCCGGGCTTTCATCCATATCAACATGCACATACCGAAGCTACCGCCACCGTTGATATGATAAGGGCCAGCAAGGAAGTGTTGGATACTATGGGTGCACCTTATAACAACCAGTTGTTTTTGTTAGGCTACTCGCAGGGCGGGCATGCCACTATGGCAACTCATCAGTTAATACAAGGAACACCTTATCTGGATAGCGTTATGCACGTTACTGCATCGGCACCCATGTCGGGCGCTTATGATATGGGAGGGGTAATGGGCGACCTGCTTACCTCTAATCAGCCTTACCCGGCACCTTTCTATCTGCCATACCTGATATTCGGATACCAGGAGGTTTACCATTTGTATACCAACACCGGTGATATTATGATTTCCCCTTACGCCACAACCCTACCACCGTTATTTAATGGCATTGTTGATGAAAACACGGTTAACAATGCTATGCCAAATTCGGGCGTACCTGTACAGATTATGCAGCCCGTGCAGATAGATTCTTTTGTGAATGATTCGAACACCAACTTTTTCCGGGTGATTCTGGATTCGAACGATACTTATCACTGGCTGCCTAATTCGCCTATGCACCTATACTTTTGCACCGGTGACCATTACGTGCCGCACGCCAACACAACGGTTGCCTATAATTATTTTAAAAATGAAGGCGCTACTAACATA
>CAISWS010000197.1 GCA_903889265.1 uncultured Bacteroidota bacterium | reverse complement strand
GGGTATGATGCGCAACTATATCCTGAATGACAAGGGAGAGCAGATAACGGTAGTTTTTGCTACGGAGATGCAGGCCATTGCACCCTATGCAGCAGTTTTTTTGAAAAGGCCAGCCAGCGAAACCACAGAAGCGATTGAACCCACTATCCTATATGTATTTGATTTTGAAAACTTCAAAAAGAATATGGATGTTGACCCTCTTTACACACGGATATATGCCGAATTCCTGGAAACAATTTTAGTAGCTGCTATAGAACGTATTGAAGATTTAACTAAAAAGAAACCAGTTGACCGGTATAAACGGTTATTAGACAATCACGGCTATTTGATTGAGCGCGCCCCCTTAAAATACCTGGCTTCTTACCTGGGCATTACGGCTGTATCGCTGTCGCGCATCAGAAAAAGACTAAGCAAAAGCAGAAATTAACTTTTGTAAAGCAGACTCCTTTTATCCTGCCATACTTTTGTTTTGTTAAGCACCCGATTCAGCAAGTGCCTGGCATGTAGTTATTACACCACCCTAATTCCTCCGATATGAACAAAAGGTTCGTAGTGCTATTGCTATGCCTGGTAATCACGGCATTTAAGCTTGTAGCACAAGCCCCCCAAAAAATGAATTACCAGGCTGTTGTCCGTGATGCAAGCGGCACAGTGGTACCAAACGGGACCCCGGTAAGCCTTAAATTTAATATACACAACGGAACAGATACAGGGACTGTGGTTTTTACCGAAACACAAAGTACCACTACCAATCAGTTTGGTTTAGTAAGTGTTGAAATAGGCAGCATTGCAAACCTGGGAATTGTAAACTGGGGCAATGGCGCTAAATATCTGGAAGTTGAATTGGAGCTTAATAACTCGGGCAATTACACCAGTATGGGTGCCTCGCAGCTTATTAGTGTTCCTTATGCATTGTTTGCGGGTAATAGTGAAGAAGGCCCTCCAGGTGCAACTGGTGCTACCGGTTCGGCAGGTAACCGCGGCGCAACCGGGGTAACTGGTAGTACCGGTCCGGTAGGTGCTAACGGCGCAACCGGTTTGCAGGGAATTCAGGGTATTACAGGGGCTACCGGTATACAGGGCCACGCAGGTGCCACCGGTGCTGTTGGGGCAACAGGAATAGGTCTGACAGGTGCCACCGGCATACAAGGACCAACAGGAAATGATGGCGTAGTTGGTGCAACCGGTGCAGCTGGTATTGGCTTGGCAGGTGCTACAGGCGCACAGGGTATTCAGGGGCCAACGGGAAATGTTGGGCCACAAGGTCTAACTGGCGCAACCGGTATAGGGCTGAGCGGAACCACCGGTGCCACCGGTGCCCAGGGAATTCAAGGCCCAGCTGGTATTGATGGAATAAATGGAGTGACAGGCGCGACAGGATTAGCTGGTCCAACCGGAACGGGATTGACCGGTGCCACAGGTGCGCAGGGCTTACAAGGCCCAACGGGAAATGATGGAGCAGTAGGTCCAACAGGTGTTGGCTTAACGGGTGCCACCGGTGCGCAAGGCATTCAAGGCCCATCTGGTATTGATGGAATAAATGGAGTGACAGGAGCAACTGGATTAGTAGGTCCAACTGGTGTTGGATTAGCTGGTGCAACAGGTGCGCAGGGTGTACAAGGTCCGACAGGAAGTGATGGAGCAATAGGCGTTACTGGTGCAACCGGTGTTGGCTTAACCGGTGCCACAGGAGCACAGGGTATTCAAGG
>CAISWS010000196.1 GCA_903889265.1 uncultured Bacteroidota bacterium | reverse complement strand
CGCAAGAAGCGATGCCTTTAGAGAGCAATTATTAAAAATTTAGACCCGATTGCCCTGGGGGGGGGGTTCGCTGCAACTCCTCGCTCCCAAAGCATCGCTGCGGGGTTTCCGCTGCAATCCCTAACCCAGAGCAGCCCCTCACCCCGCCTTTACACCCCAAAACTGTCAACCCATATCGCACTTAAGCAAAATCAATTCATTCATTATCAATCAACTGTAATCAAGAATGGTGTCAACCCAAATGTTAAAATTATCGGGGAATATGAATTACAAATACGCTTGCATTATGCAGGCTCATAGCGTTTACCATTTCTAAAATTTGAATTTTATACCAAACTGTGCCATGAGGTTTTCCCTTCTCCTTTTTTGCTCTGAAAAAAGGAGAAGGGAAATGTCGACAGACAAAGGGATGAGGCAAATGGCTGCTTGCATAACCCACCTTAAAAATTACTGCGCAAATACATTGCGCACCGGCCGCCTAAATTTGTAATAAAATCAACATTTATGAGCACAGAATACACACCGCCCCGGTCAGAACAATTGTATAAGCACCTGGAAGCAATCATTGCCACCCCCAAAATTACACCACAAACTTTCGAACGCCTGGAACCACACGAACACGCAGAGTTAACCAGGCTGCTGAAATATAAAATGGAAAAGGCAAATAACGAATACCTGCGCCTCGCTAAAATTATGGGCGAGGCCCTGCAGCTATCCGGCAACCGCCTGGCCTGGGAAAACAACCACCAGAAAATTACGCAGGCCATTTACACCGCCCTGTGCACAACCGGCCAAATGCCCACGCAAAGTTACCTTGCCGAAATTACCGGACTAAGCAGGCAAACCGTAAATAAACACCTCAGCGAAGGCGAAGATGCCACCGTATATGCCGAGCACATCCGCAACTTCAGCGCTATGGCCCCGCACGTATTAACCCGCATTGTAAAGGCCGCCACCTCTCAAAATAACAGCGTGCCTGCCATGCGCCTCTACTTCCAGTTACTCGAAAAATTTCAGGGCAAAGGCCAGCTATCCATACCCGGCCTGCAACACAATTACATACAAATAAATAACACCATCGTAAAACAGGAAGCCCTCCTGCAACTCAACCCCGAACAGCTAAAGCAAATTGAAGAAATGATGCAACGCAATCTACCAGAGGCAGATGCAGAAAATGGTGAATGAGCCATGGCTGTTTGTATTAACTGAGGCTGACCAAAAAGTACACAATATGCTGTTAATAATAAAAACCCGCATAAGTCAATAAAGACAGAGCGGGTTCATAGTTTCGTTTTGCGAACAAAAAACTATGGCCAAGATTACAACTAAAGCGGTATTTAAACAATACCAACAGCATCAAATCTTATTACTACCTCCAAGTTTGGAATCATTAATCAGCAAGACCCATTTGGTCCGGGTAATCAATGATGTTGTTGACAAGCTGGATATAAGCGCTATCATCAACAGCTATGAAGGCGGAGGTAGTTCAGCTTATCATCCTTTAATGATGACCAAGGTGATGCTTTATGCCTATTCAATGAAGATTTATTCGGGCAGAAAGATTGCCCAGGCCCTTCGGCAGGATGTTACTTTTATGTGGCTTTCCGCTATGAACACACCGGACTTTAGAACGGTTAACGGGTTTAGAAGTGGCGTATTAAAGAACACAATTGAGCAACTCTTCACCCAGACGTTATTGTTTCTGGTAGAGGAAAAATATGTAGAGTTTGAGAACTACTTCTGCGATGGCACTACCTGTGCAGCCAACGGTAACCGCAGAAAAATGGTATGGGGTAAAAACGCTGACCGCTACCGGGAGGTGGCTGAAAAAAACTGTGCCCAATTGTTTGAACAGATAGATAGCCTGAATGCAGCAGAGGATAAAAAATACGGGGAAAAAGACCTGGAAACAGAAGGAGGGAATGCCTTGTTACTTGCTGATAAGATAGACAAAAAAGTAGCTATACTAAATGAGATTGTTGCCACTACTGCTGATAAAAAGAAAAAAAGAAAGGCTGCTTCTTTGAACAAGCAACTCCTGGAAGAGCATGCAAAAATCGACAAATACAGGAAGCAAAAGCAAATAGCGGGTAAACGTAGTGGGTACAACAAAACAGATACAGACGCAACAGCGATGCGCATGAAAAACGGCGAGCTGTTACCGGCATATAATATTATGGCAGGTAGTGAAAACCAATTTATTGTCAGCTATAGTGTCCATCAAAACAGCAACGATGCCACTTGCTTTAAAAATCATCTGGAAACAGCCGTAAAGCAGGCAGGAAGAATACCCAAAAATATACATGCAGATAGTATCTTTGGCACAGAGGAAAACTATGAATTGCTGGGAAACAGGGAGATTAATAATTATCTCAAGTTCCCCACCTTCCATAAAGAACAAAGCCCTAAATACCGGAACAATCCTTTTCTAAAAGAGAACTTCCTTTATAACGCAGAGGCAAACACCTATACCTGTCCTAACAATGAGTTGTTGCTCCATCAGTCTACTACTATCCATACCAATAAAAAAACAGGTTACCAATCTACCATTGCACTATACGGCTGTCAGAGTTGCCAGGATTGCCCACTGGCAGAGAAGTGTAAAAAAGGCGAAGGAAACAGGACTATCAGCATTAACACAAAACTAGATAACTATAAAGCAGAAGCCCGTAAAAATCTTCAATCGGAAAAAGGAATTGTGTTAAGAAAAAAACGAGGTTGCGAGATAGAACCTTGCTTTGGTGATATGAAGCAGAATATGAACTTCAGGCGGTTCCATTTAAGAGGTATTGAAAAAGTAAAAACCGAGACTGGTATTATAAGTATTTGCCATAACATAAGGAAGGTCCACATAAAAAGAACCCAAAACTTAGATAATGCAGCTTAAATATCCTCAAAAAGGGCAAGCAAATTTAAAATCCAGTCCTATAACCATCCTTACGAACAGAAACACAACTTTTTAAATACAGTATTCAAAAATCCCAATTTTTCTGTTTTAGAATTGAACACCACTTTTTGGTCAACCTCCATCAGGACTTTCAGTAATTGGCTTTAGCCATGACTTTGAAACTTGAAGGCTGATATGAATTTTTCGTATTCATGAGCAAAGCTTATCGTTTTATGATGCTCCTCCTGGTTAAGGATAT
>CAISWS010000195.1 GCA_903889265.1 uncultured Bacteroidota bacterium | reverse complement strand
TTTTCCAGAAGTTGAGTGTAGTTCAGCTCTTTAATTACATCTATCGAAACAGGGTAGCGCTCAATGGTTTCATAATAAACCTGAACAGATTGCTTTTGCGCCTCAATAACCGTAAGCAAGCCATTTAATCCTGTACCAAAACCAATTTCAAAAATTTTTAGCTTGGTTTCCGAACCACCAAACGGTTGAAATTGCTGCACCGCAAAATTAAATCCAGACCGGATAAAAACATGTGTGCTCTCCTGTATAGCTCCGTTTCCTGAGTGGTAAATTTCGTCAAACTGCTCCGTAAAAAGAGAATGGCTCCCGTCTTTGGTAATTATAATATACATGCCTCAATAATTATGGCCACAATGGCACTAAGACACGAAGTGAAAATATATTTAGCTATAGAACTTCGCTCCTTTCAGCGCTTTTTCTCTCAGCAATTTGGTTGATTTAAAACGCGCGCCGTATTTCGCGGCAAGGTCGTCAAGCAAAGAAACAACTACTCCTGCACCTGCGTGGTCAATATACCTGAAAGGCCCCCCGGTAAACGGAGGAAAACCAAGGCCAAAAATTGCGCCCACATCTCCATCCAACGGGCTTTCCAAAATGCCTTCTTCCATGCAATACAGCGCCTCATTCAACATCATCATACCCATGCGATGCTGAATGGTTTCCTGAGTGAAGTCCTTGCGCGAAGGGTTGCCAAAGTATTTGTAAATGTTTTCATCAATACCACGTTTCTTGCCTTTCTCATCGTATTTGTAAAATCCGCGTTTGTTCTTTTTGCCGTGGTATCCGTCTTTATACATTTTAACCACACCTTCGCTGATGCGGGCACCTTCGCGCAGTTTGGCAAAGTCAACCATTTCGCTGGTCATAATATGTGCGCCAATATCAATACCTACTTCATCTTGCAGCGCCAGCGGGCCTACCGGGAACCCCCATTTTTTCATGGCCTTATCAATAATAGAGGCATCACACCCTTCTTCAATAAGTAAAAAACATTCGTTCATATACGGTGCCAATATACGGGTGGTGTAAAAGCCGGGGCCATCATTTACCACAATACAGGTTTTACCCTGGCGTATACCAATTTCAAAACAGGTTGCAGTAACCCAATCGGCAGTTTTAGGTGTTTTAATAATCTCCAGCAAAGGCATTTTTGGCACCGGTGAAAAATAGTGCATGCCAATTACATTTTCAGGCCTTGCAGCGTTGGCCGCAACGTGCGAAATTGGCAGGGCGGAGGTGTTTGAAGCAAAAATGCAATCAGGCCGCGTGGCAGCTTCGCAATCAGCTACTATGCGCTGCTTTAGTTTTATTTCTTCAAAAACCGCTTCAACAACAACATCCGCTTTATCAAAACCAGCGTAATCCAGTTGTGTTCCCACACGCCCCATTAACTCATCAAACTCAGGCTGAGTCATGGTTTTGCGCTTCACCTTTTTTGAAAGGTCATCCGAAATAGTCTTTTTTGCACTTGCAAGAGTTTCCTCCTTGATGTCCTTTAGCAATATCCGCATGCCATCCAGCGCCGAAACTTCAGCAATACCTGCGCCCATAAAACCCGCGCCAACCATGGCCAGCGTATCAATCTTTTTAATTTCCGTCTTACCCTGGTAAGGATTCTTTTTCTTCTCCGTCATATTGAAGAAGATATTAATCAACTGGCGGCTTACATCGGTTAAAATAAGCTCTTCAAATTTTACTGCCTCCGCATCAAGGCCTTTATCCATCCCTTCTTCCATGCCAATTTCCACACACTCTAATATTTTGAGTGGTGCCGGATAATTGCCTAATGTTTTGCGCAACACCATTTCCTTTGCTTTACGGAAAACAATGCGGCGGGTAAAGGAAGTTGACTCCAATAGTTTTTCTACAAAAGTGCGGGTGTCTTTTTTCTTTGCAGGTTTTCCTATCAGGCTTAATGCATATTCTATCGATGAGTTCAGTAACTCATCCTTTGTTACCACTTTATCAACCAACCCAAGTTTTAAAGCTTTGCCTGCATAAATCTTTTTACCGGTTAACAACATATCCAGCGCCCGCTGAATACCAATTAAACGCGGTAAGCGCTGTGTTCCGCCACCCCCGGGTAAAAGTCCAAGCATCACTTCGGGTAAGGCAATATGTGTAGAACGGTCATCACTGGCAATACGCGCATGGCAAGCCAAAGCTATTTCCGTACCTGCCCCTAAACAAGCACCATTAATAGCGGCAACAACTGGTTTTTTAGAGCGTTCAAGTTTGTAAAGCGATTGATGTCCGTTTTTTGTAAAATCTATAAAGTCACCTTTCTTCTTTACGTTCTTAAACATTTCAATATCGGCTCCGGCGATGAAGTCCTTCTTCTTCGAAATCAAAACGGCGGCCTTTACCTCTGGATCGTTTTCAAGCGATTGAAACAGTTTATCAATTTCACCTACAAAGTCTAATGAAACCTTGTTAATCTTTTCACCTTCCTGGTCTAACCAGATGATGGCTACACCATTGCGTTTTTCTATAGTTGCTATTGCTGGCATGTGGGGTAATTTTACGTGAATATAACATACTGTTATAAAACCAAGGCAGGCATCAACTTAAAAGCAAAAAAGGCTCAGACCTTAATGGCCTGAACCTTTTTGTTATCCGTTAATGAAAATTATCTTCAGATTATTGAATAACAGTAATATACAACGTAGTTCCTGAAGCTAATGAAACCGAAGATGCGGTTGTATTTCTGTAAGCTACCGTAATGGTATTTGCGGAAGAAACGTAACTGTAAGCGACAACAAGTCCTGCGGCCAAAGCTCCGTTAGGTGAAACAATAACCGAGCCGGTGGTGGCTGCATTTGTTACAGTATAGGTTTGTGTTGAGGTAGTATTGGCAGCTATTGCCAGAGTTGCCGTAGTACCTGTTCCTTTAATAACATTACTCAACGTGCTACCATTGCTTCCCAGAACAAAACTTCCGTTTGCATCCAATGCAATGTTGGTTGTTCCTCCTGATGCGGTAAAGTAACCGCCATAGTTGGTTGTTGCTGTGCCCGTTGCTGTTCCATAAACAGCATAACCGGTTCCTGTTGCAGTTGCGCCGGTTTTAGAACCATAAACGCCGTATTGCGAGCCGGTGCCGGTAGAAGAGTTTAATCCATATACACCGGTTCCGCCGTTACCTGTTGTTGTTCCTTCTACGCCGTAAACAGTTCCAGCGGCATTATTCACTCCATATACACCTACGCCTGTAGTACTGGCACTTTTACCATACACGCCATACGTTGCACCTGTTGCAGCTGTTTGTGAGCCATAAACACCGGCGGCAGCTGCGGTTGTATTTGAGTTAATAAAATAGCCTGCGGCAGTTGCATCGCTTCCTGTAACTTCAAACATGTTTACAGGACTTGAAGTTCCGAATCCGGCATTGCCCGACACAATCAATCCGTTAGAAGGGGCAGCTGTGCCGCCTGCATAAGAACCTACAGATATACCACCGTTTACATCTAATGATGACATAGGAGCAGTTGTTCCTATTCCAAGCCTGCCGTTCTGATCCAGAACCATTAAAGAGGTTCCCGCAACGTTATTTCCTATCAGTGTGCTTGTATTGGCAAACGTTAAATAGTTATAACCGTTGGCATTGGCGGAGCCGTTGTTATACAAAGAGAAGTGTTGCGCTCCTGCAGCAACCAGTTTAAGCTCTGACCCTGTATTGCTTCCACCGCCCAAAAGAACTGGTTTGCCACCCGAAGCCTGCACTGTAAGCGGAGCATAGTCGCCGTTGGTGCCAATGCCCACATCACCTGAGGTTAAGATACCGTTGGTAAGCCCTGCGGTACCCGCATAAGTACCCACTGCAATACCTCCATTTACATCCAGCTTGTTGGCAGGTGTGGTAGTTCCGATACCGCAGTTACCCAAACTATCCAGCGTCATGTGCTCTGCATTATTGGTTCTTACTCTGAAAGATGTATTGTTAGTAGTTCCAATAAAATTGGTTCCGGCGCTTGCAGCATTACCCGTTAAGCCCCATCCTGACCCACTACCGGCTGCTGCCCATGATAAAGTGCCAGAGCCATTGGTTGAAAGAACCTGGCCACTGGTGCCATCGGCGGCAGGTAATGTATAAGTAACGTTAGCCGACATAGCCTGCGCCTTAAATGCCATATAGTTGGTACCCGAAGTGCTCGGCTCGTAGAATTTCAACGTTCCCGCTGTGTTATTGTCGTTGTTAATACCAATGCTGCCATCATTTACATTCAGCTTATCAGATGGCGATGTGGTTCCTATACCAACACTGCCTGATACGATAATACCATTAGATGGTGCACCATTCACACCAGCATAAGTTCCTATCGCCATATCACCGCTTACATCCAGGTTATTTTTAGGGGTTGAAGTAGCAATACCCACAATGCCCTGTATGATCATGCCGTTCGCAGGCGCTCCGATTGTTCCTGCATAAGTTGCGCCAATTGCAACACCCCCGTTTACATCAAGCTCAGATTTAGGTGATGAAGTTCCTACGCCAAGTATGCCCGACATGATCATACCGTTTGCAGGTGCACCTGTACTGCCTGCATAGCTTCCTATAGATACTCCACCGCTTACATCCATTTTAGATATTGGGTTTGTTACCCCAACCCCTAAAGTGTTTGAAATTATTAAGCTGTTGTTAGGACCTGTGTTTGACCCGGCATAACTACCTATGGCCATGCCACCCGCCACGTCAAGCTTGTTCAGCGGAGATGAAGTACCAAAGCCTGAATTGCCGGATACAATCATACCGTTATTAGGTGCGGCGTTGGAACCGCCATATGAACCAAAAGCCGCGCCGCCATTTACATCAAATTGATTTTTAGGCGAAGTCGTGTTAATACCAACGTTACCCCCGTCATTATAAATATTGCTGCTGTTTACTACCCACGATGAACCGTTCCAGTATGGTGTATTACCCGCTGCAGATCCGTTTCCTAAACCACCGCTGCTTGAAACCGTAGCCCAGCTCAGGTTACCTGAACCATCGTTTTTAAGGTAGGTGCTTGCTGCACCCTGCGATGAAGGGAAGCTGGTAGTAACGTTATTTATTTTAACAATATTACCTGAAGAATTTACCTGGAACTGAGAGGTTGAACCTACAGAGAACATTGAGGTTGGACTTGTATTGCCGATACCTACGTTTCCATTAGCTACAACCGAAAAGAGCGGTGTTGCGTTATAGAAGCCAACACCGAAATAATTCGAGCTACTTCCGTCAGATACGTAGTTAAAACTTAAATCCGCTTCATCGTTGCTCTCATTCTCCTGGCCAATTTTGATAGACACTGCGTTATTTCTGAGTATACCAGGCTGAAATACGTTTACAAAGCCATTCGTATTGGTGGTTGAGCCTGTACCTATTATATCAAGGTAGGTACCCGGGCTGGCCGTGCCAATACCTACGTTGCCTGATACAATTATGCTGTTTGCCGGAGCAGCGCTAGTACCCCCATAAGAACCAAAAGCTGCGCTTCCGTTAACATCAAATGTATTTTGCGGCGAGTTTGTGTTGACACCAATATTACCACTAGGTCCATCCATGTAAAGTGAATAGGTAGTTGAGTTAGTAGTTAATAAGAAGTTGTTTCCATAGCTGTTCAGATATGCGTTACCGGAAAAAATACCTCCTGCCGCCGAGTTGGCATAACCAGTTGTAAAATCCATATTATTATTATCTCCGTAATAGTCAATAGAGGTCCATCCGGTTGCCGTGGTATTTTGAAGGATAGAAACACTTGAACCGGCTGTATTCGAAATTACATGCAGGGCTTTTGATGGTGTTGAATTTCCAATACCAACGTTGCCCAAGCTATCAACGGTAAGGT
>CAISWS010000194.1 GCA_903889265.1 uncultured Bacteroidota bacterium | reverse complement strand
TTTTAAGGCCTTAAAAATACTAATATAATTAGCCAAATGACAAAATAATTAGTATTTTTGTGTTAACATTATGCACAAAGGCCAATCAATCCAATACACTCCCGAATTAGGGCAACTTATTTGTGATAAAATATCCAGCGGAACTGCCGGGCTGGTAAAAATATGCAGAGGAAAAGGAATGCCCCATCATAGTATTGTTCTGCGTTGGCTTGGAGAGGCTGATAAGAAAGATTTTTTGCACAATTACGAGCGCGCCAGAGAATCACAAGCCGACTTGCTTAGCGACGAATTAATTGAAATAGCAGATGATGCCGGAAATACAAAGGAGAGCGGGGTGGAAGTTTCGCGGGCGCGTCTGCGTATTGATGCGCGCAAATGGAAAGCGGGAAAGTTATTGCCGGAAAAAAGCCGGAAAAAAAAGATGGATTCTAATGTTGATTCGGATTTGCTGGCTAATGTAATTGAATGGGGTGGAAAGCTGATACCGCTTGTTTAATTTAAGCAGGTAAATGCGGAATCCGATACCCGGGTCCGGGCTATGCGACTATCTGGTAAAGAAATGCAGACGCATTTCAAAAAAACAACCGACAATTTCAGATTAACTGTGCGGACCTTATTTAATTGCGAGCGCCATTACACAAAAAACGATAAGTATCAGTTATTTGAAATTGATTATTAAAAATTAAATATATATTTCCCAGCGGTTATTAACTATCTGAACCGGCACTCCGAATTTAATATCTGCGGGTTATTTTTTATATCTGCCGGGTTTTCGCTTTTGCGCTGCCTGAAGCGAAGGTCGAGGTAAGCAGACCAATGTTCGGGATTTTGAGCCTTGGGGCCAATGAATATTTTTTTTAAATAAGGCACCAGTGATTTTTTTGAAGGAATATATAGCTTAGGCGGATAACTTTCTTCCGGTTTATCTACCTGAATTAAGGCCGACCCCCTGGGAACATAAATAACTACCCTGACCTCATGCTCAAAGGCATAATCTGCAGACTTAAAAAGGTAACTTATTCGGGACAAGTAGTTAAATATAAATCCATCAATAATTTTTACGGCTTCTTTTGCTTTGCCCTCATCATCCATTTTTAAGCAGGTTTTCAGGTTAGCCATGTTTAGCAGTACCAGCTCCAGGTCGGCCATTGTAGTCTTTATTTCCGGATTGTCGCCATCTATCTTGTAACTGCCCGATTTATAATAAACTACATTGTACAATATCTGCGAGGTTGAAACCCCATCTTTATTAAACAACTTACCCTTGGAGTCGTCCGGTGCATCAAAAAACTGTTTGTCAATTACCAGGCTACAGCCAGCGGCTTCTACCTGGTTAGGCCCTTTGCCATAGGTCCTCCACATTACCAACTCATCTTCATGTTTGTTTTTGTCGTCATCGCTGTTAACCAGAAAGCTGCCCAGGTAAACACTGTTCTCATTATTTTTCCGGCCCGAGTAATAAGCATGTTTAATCTTTTCGTAATTTGTCCGTTCGTTATCGTTTCTTGTGGCTACGGAATTTGTGTCCTTTTCTGACCTGTCTTCATCATGATTGAAACAATTTAGAAAAAACTCTCCCTCTTCAGGGTCGTTCATGTAAATGGCATTATAATAACGAAGCCTGCCCTGCTTGTCTTTCTCCGCTTTTTCCAATATTTTATCAGCCACAAAAAGCTTTGTATAATGCACGGTTGTCTGGTTATCAACTTTGTTCGCTATTGACAGAATTTGCTCAACTACCAGCTTGAGTGCCGAGGGGAAATGTTTTATATTTTGGTAATTATTAATTTTGTCCTTTTGGCCGCTATCAATAACCTCAATTGCCCTTTGCCAGAGTTTTTCTTCTTCTACTTTTTCTGAGAGGTTATCAAAAAAAGAAATAATGTCGTTACGGTCATGATCGTTTACCAGAAGTTTAATTGCCAGTTTAAAATCGCTGAGCGCTTCTTCATTTTGTTCTAAAAACTGATAGGCAAGCCCCCTGTTGGCCTGGGCATATCCATCGTCAGTGCCGAGGGCAATGGCTTTGGTGTAATCCTCAATTGCTTCTTTATATTTTGCTTTCAGGTAGTTGGCATTACCCCGGTAGAAGACCGGGCTAGCGTTAGCTGGTTCTGCATTACTGGCCCGGGTATATGCGTCGATCGCCTTATCATAATCATTTTTAGAAGCCCAGTAAAGGCCTAATTTGAAAAGGGTTACGAAATTATTTTTATCAAGACTCAGCGCTTTTTGATAATCCGCCAGAGCTTTTTCATCTTCGTTTATAGCCGCGTAACAATCGGCCCTGTTGGCATATGCCAGAACAAATTTATCATCAGCTTCCAGGGCCTTGTCGTAATCTGCTATAGCTTTATCGTATTCTTTTTTATTATACCATTGAATTCCCCGGTTATTTAAGGCGCTCGTGTTTTGAGAGTTGATTTGAATTGCTGAACTATAATCGGCAATGGCCTTATCAGCGTCTCCTTTTTTTTCCCAGGCCAGGCCCCGGGCAAAAAAAGCTTTGTCGTTTTCCGGCTCAGCGGCAATAACTTTGTCAAAATCCAAAAATGCCTGATTGTAATCTTTTATCTCGGCGCAGGCAGTGGCCCGGTATAAAAGTAAATCCGGTTCCCCGCCGTCCATGGTCATATCAATGGCTTTAGTGTAATCGGCGATGGCTTTCACATTTTGCTTTTTACTGTGCCAGGTTAGGCCCCGGTTGATATAAGCAAAACGATCTTTTTGATCAATGCCAATGGATTTGTTCAAATCATCCAGCGCCTGGTCAATATTGTTTTTGTTATAATTTGCCGTGCCCCTTACCCGGTAAGCGCGGGCGCAATAAGGGTCTTCGTTTAAGGCTTTATCTGCATAGGCAATGGCATCATCATCCTTCCGCAGCCTTATATATGACCATGCCCTCCAGGTAAACAACTCTGCACTTTTGGCATTGTTCAGTACCCCGTCGGTAAGGAGGTCAATTACTTTTTGATATTCTTTTTGGTCAAAGAGTTTTTGAGCCTGTTGCAACAGGTCGTTGGTCGAACTCATGTGGTTAGCTTTATGCTGATATATAGAAATGTGGAAGCAATTTGTAACAACAGTTATTTTGGTTAAAGTTTATAACCACCTATGCTGTTATTTTGTAAATAAAAGAATTAAAATATTAACGAGCGTTACGGAAAACCGTGCTTTTTGTTAAAACTTTAATTTGGCTGCGTCTTTTTGATGTTTGAAAAAACCAGGCTTTAATATGGAAGGAAGTGCCCGGATATAAAAGCCCTTTAAACCACGGAAAAGGCGGAGACATACGGCTACATGGAGCTGCTATATTATGGTGGAAAAATTGTAAGTTTACTAAGATGTCTGGCACCCCGCAAAACCGAATAAACTCTATAGACCTGCTTAAAGGCCTGGTGATGGTAATTATGGCGCTTGACCATGTGCGCGATTATTTCCATGGCCCGGCCTTTATTTATAGCCCCACAGATCCGATGCATACTACCTGGGCAATTTACTTAACCCGGTGGGTAACGCATTTTTGCGCACCGGTATTTAGCATGTTGGCAGGTACCTCGGCTTTTTTCACCGGACGCCGGAAAACTACAACGCAATTGTCGGTTTTTCTTATTAAACGGGGATTGTGGCTGGTTTTTATTGAGCTTACGGTGGTTAACTTTGGCTGGTTTTTCGATTTTCATTACGCTACTCCGGCACTAATTACTATCTGGAGCCTTGGTGTAAGCATGATTGTTCTTGGTTTACTGGTTTACCTGCCGCTTAATGTAATTCTTGTTTTTAGTGTGGTTGTTATTGCCGGGCACAACCTGCTGGATGGGTTTCATTTTCCGGGCAGCATCCTGTGGTCGGTATTGCATGAATACGGGGAGTTTCCTTTAAGCAACGGGCGAACGCTGATGGTTGTATATCCTGTTATTCCCTGGATTGGGGTTATGTCGCTGGGTTATTACTTCGGTGCGCTATACGAAACAGGGGTAGATGCTTCAAAACGTTCGGCGATACTTTATGTTTCAGGGGCTGCTGCAGTTGCGCTTTTCATCTTTATCAGATATATCAATCTATACGGCGACCTGCATCCGTTTCTGCATCTTAACACCGCTTCGCGCACGCTTATGTCGTTTTTAAATCCAGCCAAATACCCACCATCGCTGCTTTACCTGCTTATGACGCTGGGCCCGGCGCTTATCTTCCTGGCGAACAGCGAAAGGCTGAAGGGACCTTTAATAAACTTTTTTTGCACGTTTGGGCGGGTGCCTTTCTTTTACTACATACTGCACATTTACCTGATACATTTTCTTGCCCTTATTGCAGCACAGCTAACAGGTTTTGGATGGCATGCTATGATTTTGCAAAAATGGGTAAGTACCCTACCCGCGCTTAAAGGTTATGGTTTCAGGTTATGGGTGGTGTATGCTGTTTGGTTGTTTATTATTATAGCTCTTTATCCGGTTTGTAAATGGTTTGATAATTACAAAATGAATAACAAGGATAAATGGTGGTTAAGCTACTTGTAGGGCCGGGTTTTATTTGATACAACTCAAACTCAATCCTTGTAAGTGGAACGGTATGTAAGTTCTTTTTATCACCCGGACCTGACCCGAACAATATAAATTTCATTAAATAATTTCCGCTATTATTTTACATTTACTTACCCAATATATATTATTATTCAGGTAAATATTTACTATAAAATGGTTAAGAAACACGTTTTAGCTCTGATATGCATCTTCTGCGGCCTCCATATTTTTGCCCAGATAACCGTTAATGTGAATAGTAATGCCAGCCAGCTTGCGCGGGTAATAATGGGACCCGGTGTTACTATATCGAACGCATCTTTTATTGGTAATTCCGGAGCAGTGGGTACCTTCAGCGGCCCTAACAACATGGGTATAGATTCGGGCATTTTACTTACCAGCGGCCTGGCACAAACTGCTGAGGGCCCGAACGATACTACTGTTAGCTTCAGCTGGTTTACTGCCGGCGACCAGGATCTGGCAAATCTTATCAGCGATTCGCTATACAATCTTTGGGATGCAGCCGGAATTCAGTTTGATATGAAGTATACAGGCCAATGTATTGCCTTTAATTATACGTTCGCATCAGAGGAATACCCTGACTGGCCCTGCACGCCTTACAATGACGTATTTGGTATTTTTATAAGCGGACCCGGCATTACAGGAAATCAGAATATAGCTGTTATACCCGGTACCAATCTTCCTTTGGCGGTTAATAATATTAACGCTGGCCCCGGGTATGGTGCTGCAGTTTTCCCGGCACCTTGCCCGGTAAATACTTATCCGCAATACTTTATCAATAACGGAACTACTGACCCTGGCCTGGCCGGTGTTGATGTGTACAGCCCGCCAAACAGTACTTCGCCTTTTTATATACAGTATAATGGCTTTACCTCGGTTTTTACGGCTACTCCTCCAACCTTGCAGGTTGGGCAAACCTATCATGTAAAGCTGGTAATTTCGGATGATGGCGATACGGTACTTGATTCGGGGGCATTTATCAGGGCCTGGACCCCTGGCTCCTCAGGTGCACAGGCATTTATACCAGGGGTGCCTTATACAACAGGGTCGCCAACGGGTAATATTGCTATAGCAGGGTGTTCAAATGGTATCATACCTATAAAACTAAATCAGCCAGATACAGGTACTACTATCGTGCATTATCAAATAAGTGGTACTGCAGTTAATGGCACGGACTATACTTCAATTACTGACAGTATTAAATTTATACCAGGCGATACTTTAAAAAATGTAGTTATCCAGCCAATTATAAGCGGGCACGGTGCAACAGAAACTGTTATACTTACATTCAGCCTGGCTTGTGGAAGCAGCGTGTCTGACACGCTTTATATAGCCGATAGCTTGTCGGTTGTGGTAAATCCACATGATACAACGATTTGTGCGGGTGCAAGTGTCAGGCTTCTGGCTACCGGCGCTACAAATTATGCATGGACTCCGGCAGCCGGCCTTTCAGATACGGCTATTGCAAACCCGGTGGCCACACCTGTTGTTTCTACCACCTACCGTTGCACAACCAGGTCGGGCAGCTGCATTGCTTCCGACACGGCACATGTTACGGTTAACCACGCTTTACCCATAACCGTAAGCCCTCATGATACTACTATTTGTCCCGGTCAGGCCGTTAACCTGGTGGCATCGGGAGCAACAAATTACACCTGGTCACCAGCTACGGGGCTTTCCAATACGGCTATTGCAAATCCGGTAGCAAATGCCGCCCTAACGACGGTTTATCTGTGCACCGCAATTTCAGGCGGCTGCCCTTCAACCGATACAGCGCGGATTAATGTTACCACCTCTTTTTTACACGTAACACCGCATGATACAAGTATCTGTGTTGGCGCGGTAGTTAATCTTTTAGCTACAGGCGGAGCAAATTATGCATGGGCACCTGGCATGGGATTATCAGATTCTGTCATTGCCAATCCGGTTGCTAACCCCGTATTGACCACTACTTACCGTTGCACATCAGCGGTAGGCAATTGTGTTTCATCTGATACAGCGCGGATAGAAGTTGATTACCCGGTGCCTGTGATTGTAAGCCCGCATGATACCACTGTTTGCCCTGGCCAGTCAGTTAATCTGACCGCTTCGTCAGAGACAAATTATGCATGGACACCAGGAATGGGATTGTCGGATTCCGCTATAGCAAATCCGGTAGCCAGCCCCGGCTCATCAACGGTATATCTTTGCACCTCGAAGGCCGGAAGTTGTACCTCAACCGATACTGCCCGTATCAACATTAAGCCGGTTTTTATTACGGTTGCACCACATGATACCGGAATTTGCCTTGGCGATACAATCAGCCTGGCTGCATCCGGCGCAACTGCCTATACATGGGTGCCAGCTACCGGTTTGTCAAGTACAACAGCGGCTAACCCGGTTGCAATACCGCTTGTAACTACAACCTATCGCTGTAGTGCAACAGTTGGGGGCTGCCTGGTTTTTGACACCACGCATATTATAGTTAACGACCCTGTAAAAGTAATAGTAAGCCCTCATGATACTACTATCTGCGAAGGGGATACTGTTGATTTATCGGCTACCGGTGGTAATAATTATGTTTGGTTTCCGGTAACTGGTATTTCGGGGGATAGCCTTGGCAACCCTGTGGCAACACCTTCACTTACCACTACCTATACCTGCACCCTTGCAATTAACAATTGCAGTTTTCCGGACACAGCGCGTATAAATATTTTACCAAACTACAGTGTTATGATAATACCCAACGACACAGGTATTTGCCCCGGACACGAAGTGATAGTTTTGAATGCCGGAAATTATAAAATATATAAGTGGCAGGATGGATCTACAAGCCAATCCCTCTCTGTAACTGATACAGGCACTTATAGTGTGTTGGTTACTGACTCAGCCGGCTGCCTTGCGCGCGATACGGTTAAAGTAGGTTTGAACTGTAATACAAAGCTGGTTATACCCAATGCATTCAGCCCGAACGGCGATGGAAAGAATGATGTTTTTATACCGCTTTATATTGATGTACCTGTTAAATATACGATGCACATATATAACCGCTGGGGCGAAAAGGTGTTTGAGTCAAACAACATTGCAGTTGGCTGGGATGGCAATTTTAAAGGTAAGGGACAACCATCAGGTACTTACCTGTATTACATTCAGTATACTTATTTTGGCGAAAAGCAAAAGGGCGTTGAAGGAGCGCTTGAGCTTTTACGCTAAACCGGGTAGTAAAGCTTATTGTTTTTTCAGGGTAACAAACAGCACATCGTGTTTTTTGACAGTGGCGCTGATTGGTTTTGCAGTGGTGCCTAAATCCTTACTGTTCCAGATGTCGGATACGTGATAATCTCCGTTGATGTTATATGTTTTGTGAAAGTCGGGATCTGTGGCGGTTTGTTGCCAGTTAAAGTTAATGGATGCCGTACTATTGCCACGGTTTAAAAAGCAAACTGCAAAGTCTCCGTTTTCAAGTGGTTTTATCCAGGCTTCAATACCATCTGGCTTGGCCCATAAAAAGCAGGGTATTCCCATTTTATCCTGATCAACTGCAATTGCGCTTTGGTTAATGAGTATCTGAAGAATATCCGGCTTCATGGTAGCCAGGTTATTGCCTGCTATAAGCGGTGCGGCCATCATACACCAAAGGGTAAAGTGTGTGCGCGATTCCGCTTCGGTAAGGCCCATGTTGCCTACTTCCAGCATATCCGGGTCGTTAAAAGCGTTGGGCTTATTATACTGGCGTATTTTAGCCATTTCGTCAAATATTTTCATTACGCCATGGCCTGTTTCGAACCGGTCCTGTATATCGCCGGTGGCGCGCCATAGCTGGCCAACAGTATCGGCCCATAACCATGGTTTTGTGCTGCCCCATTCGCACAAACTGAAAACTATGGGACGGCCTGCTTTGTGCAGTGCATCGCGCATGGTGCTGTATTGAACCTGGCTGATCATGCCATCGCTGTTGCACCAGTCGTATTTTAAATAATCGACGCCCCATTCGGCATAGCGCTGGGCATCTTTTGCTTCGTAACCAGCTCCACCGGGACGTTTTTGACAGGTCAGTTTTCCGCCGCATGAATAGATGCCGAATTTCAACCCTTTGCTGTGAACATAATCTGCCAGTGCTTTTATACCTGAAGGGAATTTTTTAGGGTCGGCGATAATGTATCCGTCCTTATCGCGTGCAATCTGCCAGCAATCGTCAATAACAATGTATTGGTAACCGGCTTCTTTCATGCCATTGGAAGCCATAGCATCGGCCATGCGCTTTACTTTTTCTTCATTGATGTTGCAGTTGTAATAGTTCCAGCTGTTCCAACCCATGGGTGGGGTAGGAGCAAGGTTGGCAAATTTTTGGGCGTGGATGATTGCAATACCAGCAAACAGGATAATAATGAGCATCAGGAATTTGCGCATAGAAGATTTGTTTGCGGTAAATATATAAAAAGAGATACAGCCGCCCCTCTATCGGGATGGCGGGCAGATTTAAGGATGGAGGAGATGATAATGCAGCATGCATTTAGATTTTATCCTGTAGTTTATCTTTTTATCTGTATCCAATGCCTGATGCCGGCATTGGATTTATTGCTGCTAATCACATGGCCAAATAACTGAATTATTCACCCGTTTTCAGTATCTTTGTGGTATGAATTCAGCTCAGATTCCGGCCTTATTTATAAAGGCAAACAGGCCGGTTGTAGCTGTTACATTTATAGCGCTGGTATGCCTTACGATGCTGGAGAGTAACCGGGGCATATTCGGGCTTTCATCCAAACCTATTAATTCTGAATCTCTTTACGCAGCGGAAATTGATGGCTGCATAAATTATATTGAAAATCATAACGAAGAGAACTATTTCAGCGTTCGCGAACAGCCAAATCAAATGTTCAGAACCAAATTAATACCCCTATCTGCCAATCCTGGTTTTGATTTTTGTAAAAACGCAGTTATAGAGGATTTTATACACAAGGCCGGCGATTCTGATACTCTTACGCTGACTAAAAATAAACAGCGCTACTATTACCGGATTGAAAATTAACCGGACAATGCCATTGTTGTTGCCTCCATTTTAAACTGAAAAACGGAGGCGTCAGCTTATCAGGCAACATTTTTCAAATTCCGGTTCATCTCAATATGCAGGTTGTTATGGTTATATGCTGTATAAAGGGTTTCAAGCAATTCTGTAAGTTTTTTGGTATCACGGTTAACGGCATCCGTAATTTGAGTGCAAAATTTAAAGCGGTTAATGTTGATGCCGGTATATTTCTTTTCGGGGTCAATGATTACCTCGCCATCATAATCAATAACGATATTGTGGGTTGGCAAGGATTTGTCCGCCTTGTCAATTAATTGATAAAGGTTGATAAGGGTTGTGTCGTAGAACAGGTTCATGGTTTTTAGTTTTATATGGTTAACAATTTTGCGGTTGAAGAAGAAACGAAAGCCTCAAAAAATGGTTTGCTTTTTTCTCAAATCCGATAGAACAAAAGTGCAGAGCTTAACTCATATACCTATTACAGGATTATTAAATTAAGTTACATTATTTACAGGTAAGGCTACCAGCATTTACGTGAATAAAATATAATACCTCCTGCTGCTTTCCATTGCAGCGAATTCAAACACATCGCATAATCATGTTGAGTTTAACCCCCAGGCAGAGCGAGGCAATGAAGGCCCTTGCTTCGGAAAAATATAACTTCATTTTATTCGGCGGGGCTATGGGCGGTGGTAAAACCATCTGGGGCCTTTCGGCGCTGCTGATTATGTGCAGGTTGTATCCCAAATCGCGGTGGTGTGTGGTGCGGGAAGACCTGGAGAAAATACGTACTACCACCATACCCAGTTTTCGTAAATTAATCACAGCGGGCCGGATACAGAAAAAGCCGTATCAATTCACTCACCCCAATGGCTCGGTGATATTGTTTAAAAGCGAAAACCACGACCACGATAAAGAACTGCAATGGATGCGCGGGCTGGAAGTGAACGGCTTTTTGTTTGAAGAGATTAACGAATGCAGTAAGGACTCGCTTGACCTGGCCTTTAGCCGGGCGGGAAGGTGGGAGTGCAGCCCCAGGCCCAAGCCCATTATACTGGCTACCTGTAACCCCAGCAACAACTGGGTTAAGCAACACATTTACGACCGGTACCTAAACGGAACATTGCCACCGAACTGGCTTTATTTGCCCAGCAAAGTAACCGACAATCCACACCTTACGGCGGAGTACATTGAAAACCTTAAAAACATGCCCCGCCACAAATATGAAGTATTTGTAAATGGTAACTGGGACCTGCAATTAAAAACAGGAGGGGAGTTCTATAAATGTTTTGAGCCAGATAAACACCTTGCACCGGTTAACTATAATCCGGATTTGCCTTTGCATATAAGCTGGGATGATAATGTTAACCCCTACCTGCCTTGTGGTATTTTTCAGTTGCAGGGAAGCAAGATAAACATGATTGACGAAATTGCTTTGAGCACACCAGCCAATACCGTACAGAGTGTTTGCAACGAAATTATACGCCGGTATCCTGCACACAGCAATGGCATGTTTATATATGGCGATGCCACTGCTGCAAAACAGGATACCAAGCTGCAGGCAGGCAATAATTTTTACCGCCTTATTATGCAATATCTAGCGCAATATCACCCAACGCTGCGCACACTTACACATAACCCCAGTGTAATTATGCGCGGTAACTGGCTTAACACTGTATTTGAAAAAGAACTGCACGGGCTGCGTATTACTATTGCCCCGCATTGCACCAAAGCTATTGCCGACTTTACCCACCTTAAAGAAGCCCCTGATGGCACGAAACTTAAAACACAGGAAACCGACCCAATAACCCATGCGCGCTATCAGAAATACGGGCACTTTACCGACCTTTTTGATTACCTGATGGTTTCGGCTTTTGCAGCGCAGTTTAAACTATACCAAACTGGTGGGGGAATAACTGAGATAACGCACGGGAGGAATTTGCCGAGCAGGAATGCGTATTGAGGAAAATACGGCGTCAGGTTGAAGAAGAGTGAAACTTCTAAAAGTCATTTCTCCAACCTCCTTGCATAATTCCTCAACCCTTTACTCATTCCATTTTTCAGAGCAATGGCAACAATGACACCCAGCAAAGGGACTTTAAGTGATAATTTTATAGAATAATCAATGGCAGATTTTCCGTTGGGCAGGGTTTTAAACTTCATTATGCCGTAATGGTAATTGACAGGTAAGCCGCTGCTGATGCGGTATTCAATCAAAGTGGGTTTTTCTGATTTAACAATGGTTTCTTCAAAAGTTACTACAGGTAATTTAATTGCGCGTACGGAACCAACTCCGTTTTTATTGTTGGCATCTGTGCTATCCGCAACACGGGTTATATTCTGCCCCATCATTTTACCGAAGTTGGCGTGGTCGCAGAATGCTTCCCATACCTGCTCAACCGGAGCAGAAAATTCCTGGTATAGTTTTATCTCGTGTATTTTCATGGTAGTATTGATTGTAGGGAGTTCAATGTACTACCTTTTAACGATTTTAAATGCCATACCCCTACCTTGTTTTTGCATAATGGCCAGGTTTATCCAGCACATAGCCATTTGTTCAATCAGGTAAAATTTATCGTTATTACCGAAGTGGTATACGTTTTCAAAACCCAGTTCTTTGGCAAGCTGTGTGGCGGTGGCTGTGCCTTTGGTACTGCTGCCCGCGGTAAACATATCAATGCCCTGGTTTTTATAAATGGGGTCCATCAGGTTTTCGAAACCGGTGGTGTTAAAGCATTTTACCACATCGGTGGTGTTGCAATGTGCCAGTATTGCATCTGTAGTATTGGTAAAACCTTCGTGCTTTACGTTTACACTATTCATGGTATCAATAATTACTTTGCCTGAAACATCGCCCAGGGATTTTGCCACATCAATGGCAAATTGTGCCGGAACGGCAATTACAATTACATCGCCCAAGTGGGCAGCATCGCTGATACTATGCGTTGTGCAGTTTTTAAGGCCGGATAAAACCTGTAACCCTTTAAAATCGTGTGTGTCGCGCACACCTAAAAATATCGTGTGGCCGTTTGATGAAAATCTTTGTGCAAGGGTGCTGCCTATATTGCCGGTTCCTATAATAGCTATGTTCATATATTTTGTTTATACTACAAAGCTAAGGATATAAGCATGTTTAGCAAGGCTTAGGCTATTAGTGCAGTTGATAACTTACCAATTTGATGGTTTTGTGAACTGGTATCCATGGGGCAATGTCGAGGGTTTCCTGCACTATACCAATGTGTGGCGCAATGTACAGGTTTTGATAGATATAGAGGTCTGGTACTGACTGAATGCGTCCCACATTATAAAGGCTATCGTAAGTGGTGCCCAAAACAGCCACGCTTTCGTTTGCGCCGGTTACAAAAACTGAATCGCCGTAATATTCAGTATGCCAGTTGCTGTTTGGCGACATGGGTAAAAGCAATGTAAGATTTGAGAACAAACCCTGGCCTGTAGGCTTGTACATTACAGTATCGCCTGCGGTAACAATTTCGCCGCTATCGGTAATTACATTATTTATGATGGTTTGGGTTTGGTAATGGGTAATATTAACAGGCATGCCGCTTGATATATAGAAACCGGTAATTTTGAAAACCGCATTTTGGGTAGTATTGTTAATGCTATCGAAAACCTGGTAGTTCCAGATATCGCCAACGGCCAACGGGAAATTGGTGAACGAGGCGACGTTGTTGAGGTTATGTTCTTTCTTGCAGGCAAAAATAATCAGTAATAATATTGGCAAAAGTGGTTTTGTCTTTCTCATAGCAGGTTTAGTTTTGCAATTGTAACACCCTATACACGTTTGAAAAAGTAAAAAGGTTGCCTGTGCATTAAAATTAAGTAATTCAGCAAAACACAATCCCCGCTATTACATGTAACGACATGCAACAACGGGGATTTTTAATTCCGGGTTAAAG
>CAISWS010000193.1 GCA_903889265.1 uncultured Bacteroidota bacterium | reverse complement strand
TTAGCTTCGCTTGTTCCCGCAGTAAAGATTATTTCGTCACCTTCTTTTACATCAATTTCAAAATATCCCGGCACTAACAGGTCTTCTTCAAAATCATAACCGCGCTCCTTTTCGCGCAGGTATTGAATTTTTAGGTACCAATCGGGTGCATGCACATATGTTACCTTTTTAGAGAACTGCATGAACAAGGTATCATAACCATGGTACAAGCAGAAAGCTGCACCGTTTTTGCATTCTTCATATCGCTTGTTTACGAAAATATTGGCTTTGCTAAGCTGGTGGTAATCGCGAAAAGCGAGAAACGGTTTAAAACGCATAGAGGCCTTGCCTTCACATTTCAGGATATGGTATTTTACCATCACCCTGTCCTCAAAGGTTTTCAGGATGATTTCTTTGGTATAATGTAAATCGCCAACCGAGTAGTGCCAGATTGGCCTGGGGTCCACATCAAAATCTGTAATGTACTTATGGCCTTTAGGGTCGTAAATACCAGGGTACTTATGAATGCCCATGTTAAACTCCTGGCCCCGGTAAACTATGGTTTCATCCAGGGTGCTGAGCATAACATGCAGATGGTCGGTGCCCAGCTGTGGCTGCGGAATTACCAGCATACCATGGTATTTGCGGGTATTGCAATTGATAATGGTAGAACTGGCGTAACCTCCGGCGTTGTTAGTCCTAATCAATTCCTTTTCAAGAGAATAATTTAAGTTTACCAGTTGGCCATGATCAAAGCGAATGAAACTCATAATTTGGCTTCTTTTATTATATCACCGATATAATCCAGGGGATGGAATTGAGTGTAAATTAAATGTTTTTACATGGCTTCCAAAGATGATAAAGGTTAATTGTGGGTAAACATGGAGGGACCTATATTCGCAGTTATTAATTAAACCAGGTTAAGGCAACCGGGATTAAATACAAAAGAAACCGTAAACAGATGATTTATAAGGTGTTATTTGGACACTAAGTGCTTTTCCGATTTGGTTTCCGATGTGTCCGGTTTACAAGCCCCTTGGCTTTTAGAGTGTTATAAAATAGTTTTATTCAAGCCGCTAAACGCAGTTTAAATCCGCTAATGATTACGCACCAAGTGTTAGCAGGCTTTTCCTTGCTTTTTTCCAATCTTCTTTTAACAGGCCATAAAAATTGAGATCACATATTTTTCCGGTGGCCTTACTTTTTGAGGCTTTGCGCTGCACCCCTTCAAACACATATCCAACTTTTTGCTGTGTTGCATTGCTGGCCGTATTAGCCGAATTAACGGTTGAGGTGAGCCTTCTTAATTTCAGTGTATCAAATGCAAAATCATTAACTGCAATTTTTGCTTCCGTAATATATCCGTTGCGCCAATATTTCCTGTTTATCCAAGAACCAGTGGTTGCAGTGCCGTTAAACAGGTTAATGCCGGTTAATGCCAACACGCCTATTACCTTCTTTTCAGTTTTTAATTCAACAACAAAAGCATAACTGTCTTTGGCCCAGTTTTTTATTGAGTCGTTAATATACCACTCAGCATCAGAGCTGCCATAAGGGTGCGGTATATTCATCGTCCGTTTAGAAACATCCAGCGCACCGGCACCTTCGACAATATCCTCCCAATCACTTAACCTGGGTTTCCTTAAAATCAATCTTTGGGTTTCAATTTCCATATCACAGAATAGTAAAATCTTAGGAATATAAAAAGAAAGTGCCCCTTACCTTTAAGCTAAGAGGCACTTCTTTAGGTCTTTTTCTCAGTTCGACTTACCCTTTCCAAAATACCAGCTAACACTTAAAGCAAATGAATGTAACATACCCAGGTTTTCCGTATCATTCTTCACCATATCCTTATTAGTTACCGTAGGTATTGCGACCCCCGCATCGGGATTGTTGCTTCCCGTATTGCTTCCAGAAATTTTTGTTACGTTATTTCCGTTGGCAATAGTGGTACTGAAACCAAGATTAGCCTCGGCCCCTACTGCCAGGTTTTTATAGAAAAAATACTGGCAACCCAATAAAAGTCCGGCGCCAACGCTAACACTAACCGGTGGCGTATTAGTGGTGCTATTGGTACTATTATAATTGCTGGCGGTAACAATGTCTGAATTTACCGTCTGAGGCCCGGTACCAACTCCAATGGGCAGGTTTGCCCCCAGGTAAACATCAAGGTTATTCTTTACACCAAAATGGTATTTAACCAGGGGTGTTATAAAAACATGAGCTGCAGTGGTCACCGTTTTATGCTCCTCCTGCGCCGCTAAAAAAACTGAATTACTGCCTACAATCTGTAAAGAATCAAAAGTAGAACTGCGCGAGCGGATATACTGAAATCCAACGGTGCCGCCAACCTCCAGTTTATCAGAAACAATATAAGTAAAATTAACGTGCTGGGCTGTTGGAAAAAATGAAACTCCGTAGCCAACACCAAAAAAACCTGCAACAGGTTTGTTTTCCTGGGCCATAGCCGCAATGCTGCATGTTAAAACAATAAATGCCAAACAAATTTTTCTCATAGTTGAGGAATTTGGTTATATAATAAATTTTGCGGTGCAAATAAGCGTGGTGAAATTTACAACCGCAATTTCTGCTTCTTAAAAAACGCTAAATTATATTATATATTTTTTGAGCAGAAAAGGCAATGTTTTAGTGATTTTGCAGTTGCACCAGCCACAGCCAAAAAAGGCCCCTCTGGCTGCTTCAAACATTAGACACACCATACCCCTTGTGCAAATCGTTTATGGTAAACTTATCAACCCGCTTACACTAAAAAATAACTTTGCTACGTTAATAAACAAATAGGCACTTGGTGTTCAGAAGATTTTTTGCATTTACTGTGGTCCTTTTTTCATGCTTAGCGGCGTGCGCCCAGCAAACTCAATACTTTATTGACCGGGAAGCAGCCTATACCCACGGGCGTGAGTTATTTGACGAAAAAAATTATTTAAGCGCGCGACAGGAGTTTGAAAAAATATACAGGCAAATACCAGGCCCGCATACGCACACGAATGAGGTGATGATGCAGAATCTGGAGTATTATATAGCTGTTTGCGCTACCGAAACAAATGATAAAGACGCAGAGCAATTAATGCTGGGTTATTACAAAAAGTATCATGAAACCGATAAGCGCCGTTTAATTAATTTCTTTCTGGGCAAATACTATTACCAGAACAACAATTATACAGATGCCGCCACCTACCTGGCTAAAGTAAAAGTAACTGACCTCAGCAACGACCAGATTTACGACTATAAATTTGAACTGGGCTATTGCTATTTTCTGAAAAAGAAATTTACGGAAGCCAAACCGCTGTTTTCATCTATCAAAGACATTAAAGACAAGTATTACTACCCGGCAAACTATTATTACGGATTTATCTGCTTTTACACTAAAGATTACAATGAAGCGCTGAAAGCCTTTTTACTTGTTGAAGATTCAAAGATGTATGCTACGGTAATTCCCTATTACGTGGCCCAGATTTATTTTATAAAAAAGGATTACGACAAATTGATTGCTTACGTTAATACCAATCTTGAAAAGGATGTGATGTATAAAGACGAAATGAAGTTTTTGCTGGGGCAAACTTATTTTCAGAAAAGTGAATACGCCAAAGCATTGCCATTTTTAGACGAATATATTAGCAAATCCTCAAAAGCGCGTAAAGAGGATATTTATCAACTGGCATATTGCCAGTATCAAACGGGGGCGTACACAAAAGCAATTGAGAATTTTAAGCAATTGAACTTGCTGAATGAGAAGCTCGGCCAAAATGCCACATATGCGCTCGGCGATTGCTATTTAAAATCTGACCAGAAAGATAAAGCCCGCTCAGCGTTTCAAAGTGCAGCCAGCATGAATTACGACGAGGCTATAAAGCAAAATGCGTTGTTCAATTATGGCAAGTTATCGTTTGAATTAGGTTATAGTACCGATGCCATTCAGAGCTTTGAAAACTATCTTGAAAAATATCCTTCCGGAAAATACCTGGATGAAACGAATGAATTGTTGGCCGCCGCACTTCTTCAAACAAAAAATTACGAGCGGGCATACCATATTATGGAAACACTGAAAAGCCAGAGCCCATTGATTCAGGAGGCGTATCAGAAAGTGACATATTTCCGGGCTGTGGAATTGTATAATGATAAGAAACTTGACGAGGCGCTGGTGCTTTGCGATAAGTCGCTGAAAAACCCTATAAATGTTGACTTACAGGCTTTGGCTATTTATTTAAAAGCAGAGATTGAATACAGCCAGGCTGATTACGCTGCGGCGCAAGCAAATTATTTAAAGTTTGCCCAGTTCTCTACCCCATCGCTGGAACGTAAAGGTGAGGCATCAAAATTCAGGGCCAATTATGGTGCGGCTTACTGTTATTTTAAACAGAAAAATTATGCTGACGCAGCTGTTTATTTCGGTTCTGCCATTGGCGAATCGGAACAAACGCCGGATAAGAAAGGGAAAACTGCTTTGTTGCCAGACCTTTACCTGCGCTTTGCCGATTGCGAGTTTGTAACCAAAAACTATAGTAAGGCCATTGAAGGCTATAGTAAAATTGCCGATAACAAATGGAATGCTGCCGATTATGCACAGTTTAGAAAAGGAATTATCCTTGGCCTTGAAAACAAGAACACAGATAAGATTGAAGCCCTGAATGTTTTAATAAGCCAGTTTCCAACATCTAACTATGTTGACCAGGCCTATTATGAAATCGGGGAGACCTATCTTGAAACCGGCGATAACTCATCCGCCCGAGCCGCTTATCAGAACATTATTGCCAAATATCCCGGTAGCACTTTGCTGCCCAAATCGTATTTAAAAACGGCGGTTATTGATTATAACAGCGGCAAAAAAGAGCAAAGTGTTGATGACTATGAAAACGTTGTAAAACAATTCCCCAAATCGAAAGAAGCAAGGCAGAGTTTAGATGCCCTCAAGGATATTTTCCAACCAATTCATCCATATGCTGGTTAAGATCCCGGGAAAACACTTCGGCGATTTTATCACGTGGC
>CAISWS010000192.1 GCA_903889265.1 uncultured Bacteroidota bacterium | reverse complement strand
GATCTCCGTAGGCTGGTTACCAACTTTTTAACCACAGTGCAAATTGGCGACATACTGAAAATGCAGGGCAATGATTTTGTTTACCAGGGAACTATTATGGATGATCCCAGCCTGCCGAACCTGGCTCCGTATATACATTCCTCTCAAAGCTCTTTAGATGACTTAACCAGCACCGTTAATGGTTCTGTATCGGTAAAGTTTAACGTAGGTGCGGGAGTTCCGCTTGTTGCGCAGGGAAGTATGGTAATAGATTTTACACAGCAAAAATCTGCCTACTATGCCCTTAAAAACGTAACCTACCAACAGCTTGATTTAATTCCTATACAAGAGGAATTGAATAAATTCTGGTCGGAGAAAGGTTTTTTTGATTTAATAATACGAAGGGAAATGGTACTGGTAACCACAGTGCTTTTTGCCGATTCAGGCACTTATGCTTATAGCGAACAGGACAATAGCCAGGTGCAATTAACCGCAAGTGGCAATGTCCCTGTTATGGGCATAGACCTGGCACTTTCCGGCGGACTAAATTTAAGTACTACCAAAGGCATTGTTAACGGAGTCAGTTTTACCAATAAAGGAGGTTACTTGTTTCAGGGGCAAATTAAATTGCCCCTGGGGTGGACTTTGATTGATTGATGCGGGTTGTAGCAACTATCTACCCCTTAAACGTAGCCACCCTCTTCTCCACAAATGCCTTCATCCCTTCCTTTGGGTCTTCTTTAGCAAAAGTGAGGTAGAAGATTTTGCATTAATCATAAATTTCCTTCCTATTCCCCACATCAATTACATCTACTAAAAGTTCCTTGTCAAATATCTCGTAAATAATACGGTAGTTGCCAACTCTTACGCGATAACCTTCTCTGCCTTTTAGTTTTTTATAACCTTGCGGCCTTGGGTTTTCTTCTAATGCCGCAATTGCTTTAAGGATGGGTGCCGCAATGGTATTGGAAAGTTTATCTAATTCTTTTTGCGCCCTTTTGGATAAGACTACAGTATATTCAGGCATCCTTTGATTCTCTGGTTTTCACGTAATCCGAAAAAGATATTCGCTCGCCCGTGTCCTCTTTTTTTGCTTCATCGTAAAGGCGGATATCTTCCAACTCATCAAGTTCTTCCATAATACTATCAAATTCTTTAGCCGGAAGTACTACCAACGCCTTATCGCCATTGGCATCTTTAATGAATTGAGGATGTAGGGTAATCATAATCAGGTATTTGTGTTTGCAACATAAATTTAGCTGAAAAGGCCGAAAGAAACAATTAAGAGCAGTTTCAACATCGTTACGTCCTTATTTAGAAGCCGGATTGAGTTTTTTCATTTTATCAGCAATCAGCTGCTTTTCAACGTCGCCTCTAAAGTCTTTTTTTAGTTGAGCAATAGGTTTGCCATAATACTCCTCCAACTTTTCTTTTGAGCCGAAAATGGAATCAAAATAATGAATTCGGCGGTCGAGCTCGGCATCCACTTCCTGTGGGGTTACAGTAACAGCGTTTGCATTATTTTGTGGCATGTCAGAAGATGCTGCGCCAGATCCTTTATTACATCCGCAAAGCATGAACGCTGCAATACAAACGATTGCAACACCTTTTAAGAACATTGTTTTCATATTCGTTGTTTTTTAAGTTATTGCTAAACGAAAAATACATTGAATAGGGATAAAATTTTAATGATTTATTTGCGGCAAGTTGTTTTTTAACATAAAACCGTTCATTGGGGCCAATACACCACTACATACAACCACAAATACACTTCCCTTTAATTAAGGTAATTCTTTCTACCTCCCCTTAAACTCCGCAACCCTCTTCTCTACAAACGCCTTCATCCCTTCCTTCTGGTCTTCACTCGCAAATGTGAGGTAGAAGTTTTTGCGTTCAAATACAAGGCCTTCATCTAAGGTAGAGTTGAAGGTGTTGTTTACTGACTCTTTTGCCAGTTTAACTGATACAGGTGATAGTTTGGCTATTTCGCGGGCCAGTTTCAAGGTTTCATCTCTTAGTACCTCAACCGGAACTATACGGTTTATAAGGCCTGCCTGCAGGGCTTCTTCGGCGCTGATGAATTTGCCTGTTAATACCATTTCCATGGCGCGGACTTTGCCAATGGCGCGGGTTAGGCGTTGCGTGCCGCCTGCGCCGGGCATGGTGCCTATTTTAATTTCAGGTTGGCCGAATCTGGCAGTTTCGGAAGCAATAATCATATCGCAGGTCATAGCCAGTTCGCAGCCGCCGCCGAGGGCAAAGCCTGATACTGCGGCAATGATGGGCTTCTTGGTTTTCTTTATCTGGTCCCAGGTGCTGAACTGGTCTATGTTTAGCATGTCAATGGCAGTGGCAGTGGCCATTTGTTTTATATCGGCACCGGCTGCAAATACCTTTTCGCCTCCGGTTAGGATAATAACGCGTACATTATCGTCCTCATCCAATACTCTTAATGTATCGCGTATTTCAAGCATTAATTCGCGGCTAAGGGCGTTTAGTTCTTTGGGGCGGTTTAGTTCTATTAATGCAATATGTTTTTCTATTTGAGGATTTACTTTGATGAATTCGGTTGCCATGGTTGTTTGATTTTTTACCGTAAGACGCTAAGAGCGCAAAGGGAATACAAAGAATGAGAAAAAAATGCAGAATACAATATTGTACGGAGGTACGGAGAAAAATACAGCGCAATGCAAAAATGCATTTTGTATTTCCCGGCTGTTAACTCCGTGCGATATTTATGTATTAGGGATTACATACCGCTTTGCGATATTCCCGGTTATCAAACCCACCATTATTCCTACTATCGCCCCGGCCAATACATCACCCGGATAATGAACCCCAACATACACCTGAGAAAATGCAATGCAGCTAGCCCAGAGGTATAGAAACGCCATCCACTTTTTATTTTCCATGAACAAAAATGAAAAGAAAGTGGCAAGGGCAAAGTGATTGGCTGCATGGGCAGATACAAAGCTAAACCCTACCCCGCACTCCACAACATGACGTATGCTATCGGCCAGCTCTGGATTGTTACAAGGCCGAAGGCGATGAACAAGGTGTTTAAAAAGGCCGCTGGTTTGGTCGCTAAGCAATATAGTAACAACTGTTAGTAAGCTAAGCCAAAGAATTTTATGGCCGTATTTTTTGAATAACAAATACGCTATAAGAAGGTAAAGGGGTATCCACGTTAGTTTTTCCCTTAACCAGGGACATAGCACATCCAATACAGCATTAGCCAAATCGTGGTTAATGAAATGAAAAAGTAAGCGGTCTATATGTCTCAGGCTTTCAATCATTTATGCACTATCTGCTGATTATAAATTTGCAGTTGATTATACCGGTATCATTCCGCATTTGCAGAAAATAAATTCCGCTTGCCAGGTTGCCGACATTAACCTCAGTAGTCACCGCATTTAAATTACCGGTTTGCCATGTCTCTCCCAAACTGTTCATAATAGCATAACGGGCGCTGGTTAAACCTGCAGCGGTTTGAATGGTTAGTAAACTCTGCGCGGGGTTGGGGAAAACCTTAATTGCCAAATCTTCAGCGATATTGCGCACGGAAGTCAGCGTATCGCCATACAGGCCCAGTGCACTTGCAAAACAAGGGAAGATACTATCCTGCGTTGCCACGCCAGAGTGATACCATTTAAAATCGCCCACCACATCCCAATAAAAGGCCGAAAGGTTGTTTTCTTTTATGCGGTGTGCCATAGTGTCAACCCAGTTGCACCGGCTTTGCGCGTCAGCACTGTCACCCACCCCGAACTCGCCCAAAAACATGGGTAAATGGGAGGTATCTTTCCAAAGCATGGCCGTATTCCACTCGGCCTCCAGGAAAATATCGTAACCCGAGTTGGGAAATGGTATTCCGGTTGGCAACGGAGGCACAACAAAGGTTAACCCCTGATGCGTAAACTGAAACGGGTCGTAACTATGAAATGCATAAATGAGGTTTGTATCTGGCAAAGCCTGATAACCTGCATAGCCTATTCCATTGCTATACTGGTTAGGTGAAACAATAATGGTGTGGTTAGGTGCATACTGCCTGATGGTATCAATAATGGGAGTAAATAACTCGCCCAAAGAATTGTTTTGTATACCGGCAGGCTCGTTCAATATCTCAAAAAAGTAGCGGTTGGGGTCCAGGTTTTGGTAGTGGTTGGCCAGCACTGCCCATAAATGCGCAAGCCGTGGTGCCTGTTGCTGCCAGGTTGCTTCGGTAATATTCCACTGGTGCTGGTTATCAATAATCAGCTTCATATCTAACTGAGTGGTCCATTTTACCACGCTGTCAATAACCCTGAAAACACGGTTGGTTGTGTCTACAGTATAAGGGGCGGCTGTATCAGTTACCAATTCAAAACACACCGGCATACGAAATGATTCAATGCCTGCCTTTTTCATTTCAGCAAAAAACGGAAAAGTATAGGTGGTGGTGTCGGGCCAATTGGGCACCCAATACCCCTCCAGCCAGTTTGAAAGGTTAACGCCTTTATGGAAGTTATCGCAGCGGGTTTGCGCCAGGCTTTGGGCTTGGGTAGTGGTAGCGCACGACATAAGCGTAACGATTGCATATATCAAATTAACTTTTCTAATCGCCAAGTATCTCAGCCCCCTCCGCCCCCTAAAGGGGGAACCAAAGCCGGCCCTGGTATCCCCTTTAGGAGACGGAAAGGGCTGAGAATCGAAAGGTGGCGACTCAGTTTGTAACTGCGATGTGAAACATTCTTTCATAGACCTTATATTTAGCTTCTCGCATTTTTCTCTGCCACCAAAATCAACCGCATGGATGACATTGGATCAAATTTATTCAAATCATAATCGCCCAGGGTTTCTTTTAAGGTCAACCCGGCCTCTGAAAGCATCTTTTCAAACTTGTGCAGGTTTATTACTTTTAGCTTTTCGGTATAGCTATTATCAACGCTATTTACTAAAAACTCAATCTTCTTTTTAATAAACCCAGACTCCACTTTCTTTTGAATATGGAACTGAATATCGCCCCGTTGCACTATTTCCCTCGTTTTTAGCAGTTTTACGGCACATTCGGTGTTTATATAGTCCAAAATCAGGGTTCCGCCGGGTTTCAGGTTATCGGCAAAGGCTTTAATGGCCAGGTAGTCCTGCTGGTCGTCATCAAAATACCCAAAACTGCTGAATAGGTTAAACACATAATCAAAAGCCGCTGGTTTATAAACCTGCCGCATATCCCATACTTCAAACCTTAAATGTTCATTTTCAAATTGTTTGGCATAAGCGATGCTGTTGTGTGATAGGTCAATACCCGTAACGTTCAAACCAAATCCTGCCAGGGTTTGCGAATGCCGGCCTTTTCCGCAGGCTGCATCTAATACCGGAGTGTTGGCTGGTATTTTAAACTTGTCAACAATGCGGCCAATGAAGTTTTTAGCCTCATCAAGGCTGCGGTTGGCATACAGGATGTGATAATAAGGCGAATCAAACCACTGCTCATACCATTCTTTATCGCTCATAAATGCGCTTTGTGTATAAAAACTAACCTGCGTCTGCGTGCTTAAAAACCGAAATTTATACATTTGCCATCCCAAAATAAAATCTAAATAGCTTGGCACTTATAAAATCAATATCCGGAATTCGCGGAACTATCGGTGGATTTCCTGATACAAATTTTACACCCCTCGATATCATGAAGTTTACCATTGGCTTTGGCAAATGGATAAAACAGAACTCGGGGATAAAAAAGGTAGTTATAGGCCGCGATGCCCGTATCAGTGGGCAAATGGTAACTAATATAGTGGTTGGCGCGCTTCAGTCAATAGGCATTGACGTGGTTGACCTTGGCCTCTCTACAACCCCTACGGTTGAACTGGCTGTGCACGACGAAAAAGCCGGCGGCGGTATTATCATTACAGCCTCGCACAACCCCAAACAATGGAACGCTCTTAAATTGCTGAACGAAAAAGGTGAATTTATCTCTGCCAAAGCGGGTGAGGAGGTTTTGCGCTTAGCCGAAGACCAGCAAACTGAGTTTGAGGAAGTAACTGCTTTAGGCTCCTATACCCTGAAAACCGGCTATATTGAAAAGCACATTGAGCAGATACTGAAGCTTGAACTGGTGGATGTTAAAGCCATAAAAGCCCGTAACTTTAAAGTAGTAATTGACTGTGTTAACTCAACAGGCGGTATTGCTCTGCCTAAATTGCTTCATGCACTGGGTGTTGAGCAGGTTACTGAATTGTATACCGACCCAACAGGCCATTTCCCTCATAATCCTGAGCCACTACCTGAGAACCTGAGCGAACTATCAAGAACCGTAAAGAAAGTAAATGCCGACCTGGGAATTTGCGTTGACCCGGATGTTGATCGCCTGGCACTTGTTTGCGAGGATGGTGAAATGTTTGGCGAGGAATACACCCTGGTAGCCGTAGCTGATTACGTATTGAGCAAAAAGAAAGGAAATACAGTTTCTAATCTGTCGTCAACCCGCGCGTTACGCGATGTAACCTTAAAAGCAGGTGGCGAATACTTTGCCAGTGCGGTAGGAGAGGTGAACGTGGTAGAAAAGATGAAGGAAGTGCAGGCCGTAATTGGCGGCGAAGGTAACGGAGGGGTTATTTACCCTGACCTGCATTATGGCCGCGATGCGCTGGTAGGTATTGCTTTATTCCTTACCCACCTGGCTAACACAGGCAAAAACGCTTCCATTTTAAGGGCATCATACCCAAGCTACCACATAGCTAAAAAGAAGATAGACCTTGACCCTGCGGTTAATATAGACCTCCTTTTTAGCGAGATAGAAAGGAAGTATAAGAAATACCCGGTAAACACTATCGATGGCGTTAAAATAGACTTTGAAAGCGAATGGGTGCACTTGCGCCGCAGCAATACTGAACCCATCATCCGCATTTACGCCGAAAGCAACTCTGAAACCACCGCCGACCACATCGCCAACCAGATTATGAGCGATTTGAAGAATTTTAGCCAGGAGAAGAGATAGGCCCCTTCCGTCCCCAAAGGGGATACTAAAACGGAATGCCAGCTGTCAAATTTACTTTCGTGCTGAATTTTTGCCTTAGTTTCCCCTTCGGGGACGGAAGGGGCGGCTGCCAAAATTGCCATACCAGCCGCTTGGCACGAAAGATGATAAGAAGGAGTTACAAAAAATCTCCCCGCCTTTGGGGTTCAATTATTAAACTAAAAAAAGCATACAATTATGGCAGACGTAAAAATTCAACCAGTAGCAGGAACTCAAAACAGAGTTGTTGTTAAGGCCGCTGAGGCGGAAACAAAATCGGCTGGCGGTATCATTATTCCAGATTCGGCTAAGGAAAAACCGCAAAGAGGAACAGTCATATCGGTCAGTGCAGTCGATGACAAAGGAAATTCTCCAGTTGTTAAGACCGGAGATACTGTTCTATATGGCAAATATGCAGGAACAGAAGTACAACTTGACGGACAAGATTACCTGATAATGAGAGAATCGGACATTTTCGCCATTCTTTGATTTTTCGATATGCGATAGAGCGATATGCGATTTTCGACAAAATTTAATAGTCGCAAATCGAACAGTCGCAAATCGCGTATCGTCCAGTCGCGCATCCATTCATTTAAAAAACTTAAAACCTAATAACTATGTCAAAACTGATTTTATTCGAAAAAGACGCCCGCGATAAGCTGAAAGCCGGCGTTGACAAACTGGCTAATGCCGTTAAAGTTACCCTCGGACCTAAGGGCCGCAATGTAATTATTGACAAAAAATTTGGCGCACCTTCTGTTACTAAAGACGGTGTATCTGTTGCCAAAGAAATTGAACTGGAAGACCCTATCGAAAACATGGGCGCACAAATGTGCAAAGAAGTTGCCTCTAAAACTGCCGACCAGGCTGGTGATGGAACAACTACTGCTACTGTGCTTGCACAGGCAATTGTTGGCCCGGGCTTAAAAGCCCTTGCTTCAGGCGCTAACCCTATGGATTTAAAGCGCGGTATCGACAAAGCCGTTAAAGCTATTGTTGAGAGTTTAAAGAAACAATCTGAAAGCGTTGGAAAGGACTTTGGTAAGATTGAGCAAGTTGCTTCTATCTCTGCCAATAACGACAACGAAATAGGCAAAATGATAGCTGATGCTATGAAGAAAGTAGGCACCGAAGGTGTTATTACTGTGGAAGAAGCCAAAGGAACTGAAACTGAAGTGAAGACTGTTGAAGGTATGCAGTTTGACCGTGGTTACCTTTCTCCATACTTCGTTACCAATCCTGAAAGCATGGAAGCTGAACTTGAAAACGCTTTATTACTTATCTACGACAAGAAGATAAGCAACATGCGCGAACTGCTTCCTATCCTGGAGAAAGTTGCACAAAGCGGACGTCCATTAGTAATTATCTCTGAAGAAGTTGAAGGCGAAGCATTAGCTACCCTGGTAGTTAACAAGCTGCGTGGTACTATCAAAGTTGCCGCTGTTAAAGCTCCGGGCTTTGGCGACCGTAGAAAAGAAATGTTGAAAGACATCGCTATCCTTACCGGTGGTATCGCTATCAGCGAAGAAATGGGCTACAAATTAGAGAACGCCGATTTCACTTACCTTGGCCAGGCTGAGAAAGTAGTAATTGACAAAGACAACACTACTATCGTAAATGGTAAAGGCGAAAAAGAACTAATCAAAGGCCGTGTTGAAGAAATCAAAGCTCAGATTGAAAAAACAACTTCTGACTACGACCGCGAAAAATTACAAGAGCGTTTAGCTAAACTTAGCGGTGGTGTTGCCGTGCTTTACATTGGCGCCCCTACTGAAGTTGAAATGAAAGAAAAGAAAGACCG
>CAISWS010000191.1 GCA_903889265.1 uncultured Bacteroidota bacterium | reverse complement strand
TTTTGAAGACATAATTATATCCAGTGCTACCTACGTTATAATCTAACGCACCGCTTGTTGTGCAGCCGGTATTAAGGCTATAGGTTGTATTTGTACTTATTGCCGTATTAGACCCGGGATTGATTGTATATTGTCCGGTTGTTCCACCAAAATCTACACCAAAGCGCCAATATTGAGTACCCGTTCCATTTTCATGGCCTGTATAAATATAGGTTGTACCTGCGCTGGCACCGAGGTAAGTAAAATTTCCATTACCGGTTGGACAGCCACCTCCGCCCCATCCGGAAGTAAATCCGGCTCCCACAATGGCATTTTGCCCAATGGCCTGATGGCTAATTGCTCCTAAAAGCAAAATCAGCATGGCTAATAAATAACGGACATTTCTGCTTTTTGAAATTACGGCCGAAACCCTTGATGTAAAAACACGTAATGTTTTTTTCATACTTTAATTGTTTTTAAGAGATACAATTGATAACAAGGGGGTGTTATTTATTAAAATACTTTACCTAAATTGACCCAAAAGATAACCGGTTCAGGGTGTCCGGTTTTCCTAACCTGGGTTAAATAGCGTCTACTAAGATAAGTTAATTTATTCTTAGTGTCAACTTAACACTATTTATTTTTACCTAATTGTTAAAAACTTATTTGGGGAGATAATAGGGGCAAAACAGAGCTTCCTCTCGTAAAATTCACAAAAACACACTTAAAACATGCTGTTTCTGTCTTATTGCCCGAATCAAACGGTCACATTATTTAGCACTTTGGGGGAACCTACCAGATTGCAGCTTTCAAAACCTCACAGCCTAATATATGCTGGTTTTGATAATTTGTCAAATGCCGTTACGCATTTGCAACAATTTAGTTCAGTTTTGTGGAAATATAAACCTCAAAAAACACTGTTTTGGGCAACGGTGTAAGCCTTTTGGTTTAACGTATAAACACCTGCCGGCTTATGCGATACGCCTTTCTGCTTTTCGCCCAGGGGGGTAACAATATCCAGTGCCTTTAGCTTCTTTCTGAAATTACGTTTGTCAAGTTTATTCCCGTAAATGGCTTCGTACAACTTCTGCACCTGGCTAAGCGTAAATTTTTTAGGCAGCAGTTCAAAGCCTATTGGAAAATATTTAAGCTTGAACCTCAGCGATTCCAGGGCCTTATCTAATATTTCATTATGGTCAAAGGCCAGGGTGGGAATTTTATCAATTCCATACCATTCTGAGCGGCGGGCGAAAGAATCGGGCTTAGGCACGTAATCGTTTAGCTTAACCAGGGCAAAATAGGCTACCGTTATAACCCTCGCATCGGGGTCAGTACGCATAGTGCGTAGCCATTCGGCATCCTGCTTTTTACGCACCCGGTTAGGGTCGCCGAATGTATAAAACTGTTCAAGAAATATGTTTTCAAGCCCCGTAAGTTCCTTTAAGATACGTTTGGCCGACTCATCCAGGGTTTCATTGTCCCTTACCAGGTTTCCCGGCAAAACAAGGTCAGTAATCTTCTTATTCTGGTGGTGGTCGTTGTCGTCAAAGTAATTGCGCTCAATTAAAAGGACCTTTAACTCCTCAAAATCATACCCAAATATGACACAATCGACCGATACATGGGGGTTTAGCGCATTAGTTTTCATTATTGTTAAATTTCTTTGCGGTGTGCAAGATAATTTAAAATCACTTTCATTAATCTCCTTTTTATATCTTCGTGTAAGTGTCTTTGTTACACTATGTGGAAAACAGGCCATATAAACTGAGTTATGTCTGAACAAATGGAACGAATTGGGGTATTAACTTCCGGTGGCGATGCCCCTGGTATGAATGCGGCTATCAGGGCCGTTGTAAGAAGTTGCATTTACTATAAGAAAAAGCCCGTAGCCATTTACCGCGGCTATGAAGGATTAATTGCTGGCGACTTTGAAGATATTGATGCACGCTCGGTTAGTAATATTATACAAAGGGGAGGCACCATATTAAAGTCTTCCAGAAGCAAAGAGTTTATGGTGCCCGGTGGCCGCGAACTGGCTTATAAAAACCTTAAAAACGCAGGCATTGATGGCCTTATAACTATAGGCGGCAACGGTACCTTTACAGGCGCGCGGATATTTTTTGAGGAGTTTAAATTTCCGGTTATAGGCATTCCCGCCACCATCGATAACGATATTGCCGGTACCGACTATACTATAGGCTATGATACTGCCTGCAATAAAGTATTAGATGCCATTGATTCTATCAAGGATACGGCATCTTCACACAACCGCCTTTTCTTTATTGAAGTAATGGGCCGCCACTCAGGATTTATTGCTTTACGCACCGCTATCGCAGCAGGGGTTGAGGCCGTAATGATACCCGAACAGGAAGTTAGTATTGAAGGCTTAATGCAAATGATTGCGCGGGGCGGTAAAAATAAAAAGTCGTCTACCATTGTTGTTGTAGCAGAAGGTTGCCGCACAGGAAGTGCCACTGAAATTGCCAAAAAAGTTGACGAGCGCTACCCCGAATATGACACCAAAGTAACTGTGCTGGGCCACCTGCAACGGGGTGGTACCCCCAGCTGCACCGACCGTGAACTTGCAAGCCGTATGGGAGTTGCCGCAGTTGAAGGTTTAATGATGGAAAAAACGTGCGACATGGTGGGTGTGCTATGGCACCATGTTACTTACACCCCGCTAAAAGAGGTATTGAATATGGAAAAACTTATTGACCTGGATGTTTTCAGAATCAACGAAATTCTATCAATCTAAAATTTGCCGATGTTTCCAAAACTAAAGGATATACCTGCTGAATTTCTGGTTACCCCACTTAAACAAAAAACCTGGCTTTTAAACGGCAAACTGGTTGAGTGGAAGGGGCCATTTCAGGATGTACATTCACCGGTATATGTTGAAGGGAATAACGGGTTCCAGCCTTTTCAGTTGGGCTCGTATCCCCTGCTTAGTGGGGAAGCATCTTTATCGGCACTGGATGCCGCACTTAAAGCCTACGACCTGGGCAAAGGAATTTGGCCTACCATGACTGTAAAAGACCGCATTAAACATATGCACGGTTTTGTAAAGCTGATGAAAGAACAGCGCGATGAAGTTGTAAAATGGCTGATGTGGGAAATAGGAAAAAACCTGGCTGATTCGCGAAAAGAATTTGACCGTACTATAGATTATATAGTGGATACCATTGACGCCTATAAAAATTTAGACCGGGAATCATCCCGCCTGAGAAAAGAAGGTGGCATTTACGCGCAAATAAGAAGAGGCCCGCTGGGTGTGGTCTTGTGCATGGGCCCCTACAACTATCCTTTAAACGAAACCTTTACCACTTTAATACCTGCCCTGATTATGGGCAATACCGTAATATTTAAACCCG
>CAISWS010000190.1 GCA_903889265.1 uncultured Bacteroidota bacterium | reverse complement strand
AAGAATGAAATTGCTGAGGCCGTTTCTGTATCATTTAAAGTTCCCGTTCATTTAAAAGACGCATATCAATATAAACCAGGCCAGTATACTACCCTTAAACTGGTTATTAACGGCGAAAATGTAAACCGTAGCTACTCGTTTTGCAGTTCGCCATTTACAGATGAGGAGTTAACCATCGCGGTTAAACGTGTGGCAGGAGGGAAGGGGAGCAACTTTATAAACGATAATTTTAAGCCGGGTGTAGAAATTGAGGTAATGGAGCCTATGGGCAATTTCCATTCTCAGATTGACGCTAACAATGCCAAGCAATATATTCTGTTTGGCGGCGGTTCAGGGATTACGCCGGTTATGTCAATTTTAAAGTCGGTTTTGCTTAAAGAACCTAAAAGCCACGTTGTTTTGTTTTACGGCAACCGTAACCAAAGCAGTATCATTTTTAAGGATAAAATTGAAAAATTACAGGCCGAATATGCCAACCGTTTAAAGGTGGTTCACATTTTGGATGCACCTGAAGCTGGTTGGAGCGGTTATTCTGGTTTTATTGTTAAAGACCTGGCATTAAAGCTTTTAAGGGAAAACACCAGCCTTAGCTTTCAACATTCCGAATTTTTTATTTGTGGGCCAACGCCTATGATGAAGCAGGTTGAGGAAGCCCTGGGAGTTTTACAAATACCTAAGGAGAAAGTTCATATTGAATACTTTACCGCCAAGGCTGATGAAGACAAAACAGCCGCTGATGTGGGCACCGCTACCGCAGGCGCAGAACCCTTTACAGGCAAAACCAAGGTGAAAATTATATACGATGGTAATACCCGCGAATTTCAGGTAAGTGAAAAAGAAACGATTCTTGAAGCTGCATTGGATGCCGGTTACGATCCTCCATATAGCTGCATGGTAGCTGCATGTTGCACTTGCCGTGCCAAACTGATTTCCGGTAAGGTTGAAATGGACGACAGGGAAAGCCTTACAGATGCCGAGATTTCAAAGGGTTATGTGCTAACCTGCCAGTCGCATCCTAAAAGCCATGGCATTGTTTTGAATTACGACTTGTAGCAGAACTTCTGATTTTTGATTTCTGAATGTTGAATAAATACAAAGTTATACCACGTAATTAGCAAATTGCTTTAAATCATAAATCAACAATCATAAATAAAAAATCCAAAATCATGGCTAACAGGCTCGTTAAATCATCCGATAAGAAAGTATTTGGCGTTTGCGGCGGTTTGGGCAATTACTTCGATATTGACCCAACGGTTATCCGCATCCTTTTTCTGGTCTCGTTTTTATTCCTCGGCTCTGGCTTGCTTTTATATTTGGTGTTGGCAGTTGCCATGCCTTCTGCTTAACAAGGCTAACGTTGTAATGGGCCTTTTAGTAATGTATAGCGTTGTTATACAAAGGTTTAGGGTCACCACTGCCCTTATCTTTCATTACTTCTTTTACACCATAATTTATATTATGTAAAGTAAAATTTTTAAAGAAAAAGGCAACCCTGATAAGCTGCCCTTTCTTTTTATTACTTATTGGCTTCCATAAAAGAATCTATCTGTTTAAGAGTCCTGGTTACCTGTCCATCACTTGGATCTAACTCCCCTGCCTTTTGCAGAAATGGTTTAGCCTGAACATAAAGCGCTTTAATCTGGCCTTTCATTTCATCATACTTCTTTATGTCTGCCGTTGAGTTGCCCAATTTGTTCATCTCCAAATTAATGGCCTTGGCTTTGTTTACATATACTGCAGCCAGGTTAATATAGGCGCTGGTATATTTAGGGTTTACTTCAATGGTTTTGTTGTAGTAATAAACTACCGAGTCTTCTTTACCTAGTTTGTCGTAAGCCAGGCCTTTTATAAATAGCGCTCCTTCGTTTTTAGGTTCTATATCCAACAAATTGTTTACAAAAACCAGGGCTTCGGTATACTTTCCGCCGTCCAGGAAAAAGTTGATTTTTTCAACCAGCAGGTTCGCGTCCTTCGGAAATTTAGCCAAACCTTCGTCTACAGTCTTAATAGCCTGGGCAGTATCCCCGGCTCTTTTAAGGGCGGTGGCGTACTTATCATAAGCGATGGGTTGCGGTGAGGCAGCCAACCATTCCTTATAAACGTTTAGCGCAGCTGCCTTATCTCCCGCATTTTCAGCCGAAATAGCGGCGTTCTTTAAAGCTACTTCAAGCTTAATTGTTGGCTCCTTCTTTTTACCTTCCAGTATACCATTGATATCCTTAATGGCATAAAAATACTGGTAAGCTTGTGCGTAGTTCTTCTTTTGGTAGTTCTCTACCCCTTCGTTAAAAGTAAGGGTGCTCAAAACGTACAGGTTGGTAGTAATGTCGTCCCAATCCTTAAATTTAGGGTCGGCCAGGTCGTAAACCTTTTTAAAGGCTTTGATGGCTTCAAAGGCTGCACTTCCGTATTTGTTCCTCAAAACTGTGTCCTGAAAAATAGTGCGGTATAGTTGCCCCCTGTAATACCAGGTCTTTGATTTAGCCGAAGTTGCATCATTTGCAATAGCCTCGTCGCTGCATTTGGTTGCTTTATCCAAATCTTCGGAGCCACCGCCTTCATCCCTGGTTTTCAAAGCATTCCAAACGCAAATGTTATTTCCCTCCTGAGCATATCCTACAGATATGGCCATTAGCAGAGTAACGGCTACTGCAATCTTCTTCATCGGTTTTGTTTTTATGTTTTTAATCGGTTTTAATCCTTAATTCTATTCAGCAGTTTCGCCGGAATCATCAGTTGCGCCCAGTTCACCATCCTCCTCGGCATTATAGCTCAGCTTACCGTTTTCAATTTTGGCTACTGCAGCTATGGTATCTTTAGCGTCAAGTTTAATAATGCGCACCCCTTGTGTGGCACGGCCCATCACCCTTAGTTTATCAACCGCAATCCTGATAGCGATACCTGACTTGTTAATGATCATAACATGGTCATTATCAGTTACATTTAAAATCGCCATTAAAGAACCGGTTTTATCGGTTACGCTAATGGTTTTAACACCTTTACCGCCACGGTTGGTAATCCGGTAATCTTCAATATCACTACGTTTTCCGTAGCCTTTGGCAGATAATACCATGATGGATTCAGCCTTGTTTTCCGGATTAACGGTAATCATGCCTATAATTTCATCCTTCTCATCTTCCAAGGTAACTCCTCTTACACCAGCTGCATTTCTACCCACAGCGCGAACGGTTTCATCATGGAACCTGATGGCCTTGCCGGCTTTCGTGGCTATTACAATTTCGCTATGGCCTGAGGTAAGGGAAACTTGTACCAGTTCATCTCCTTCGCGGATATCGATGGCGTTAACTCCACCTGTTCTAACGTTAGAGTAAGCCCTTAAAGTAGTTTTCTTGATAGTTCCTTTCTTAGTACAGAAAATCACGAAGTTACTATCCAGGTAAGCCTCATCTACCAGGTTTTTAACCGGGATGTAAGCCATAATCTTATCCTCTTTAGGGATGCTAATCAGGTTTTGAATAGCACGGCCCTTGCCCGTTTTCTCTCCTTCAGGTATGTTGTAAACCTTTAACCAGAAACATCTGCCCAGTTCAGTAAAGAACAGAATGTAGTTGTGGTTAGTAGCCAGGAACATGTGTTCAATGAAATCCTCATCCCGGGTTGCTCCACCTTTGCTGCCACGTCCTCCCCTGTTCTGGGTCTTATAATCAGCTGAAGGTGTTCTCTTTATATAACCTAAGTGAGAAATTGTTACAACTACTTCATCATCCGAAATCAGGTCTTCCATATTGAAGTCGCCCGCTGCGTATTCGATGTTGGTGCGACGTTCGTCACCATACTTTTCTCTTACCTCGGCCAGTTCGTCTTTAATGATTTGCATACGCAAAGGCTCTTCCGCCAATACGCGCTTTAACCATTCAATGGTTTTCATCAATTCCGTGTATTCTTCGCGAATTTTGTCTCTTTCCAGCCCTGTTAAGCGCTGTAAACGCATTTCAAGGATAGCTTTTGCCTGAATTTCAGACAAAGCAAACTGGGCAATTAAGCCCGCTTTTGCAATATCAGCATCTTCTGAAGCGCGGATTAACTTGATCACTTCGTCCAAATGGTCGATAGCAATCAGTAAGCCTTCTAATATATGTGCACGTTCTTCGGCTTTCTTTAATTCCCATTTAGTACGGCGGATAACCACTTCATGGCGGAATTCCACAAAGCACTTAATCATGTCCTTCAGGTTCAAAATATGCGGACGGCCTTTTACAAGGGCCACATTGTTTACCCCGAAGCTGGTTTGCAAGCTGGTTAGCGCAAATAGTTGATTTAGAACCACGTTTGAAATCGCATCGCGTTTCAGTTCAATCACTACTCTAATCCCATTTCTATCCGACTCATCGCGCACCTCGCTGATGCCTTCAATCTTCTTTTCGTCGCCCAGTTCGGCAATTTTGCGCACCAGGTCGCTCTTTACTACCTGGTAAGGAACTTCAGAGATGATAATCTGCTCGCGGCCATTTTCCTGTGTTTCAATTTCAGCTTTACCGCGTAGCACTACCTTGCCCCGGCCAGTCATAAAGGCCTGACGAACTCCATCATATCCATAAATGGTACCACCGGTAGGGAAATCGGGGGCTTTTACCACTGTCATCAACTCTTCGATGGTAACATCCTGATTGTCAACATATTTAGATATACCATCACAAATTTCAGTTAAGTTGTGTGGCAGCATATTGGTTGCCATACCCACCGCAATACCCGATGCCCCGTTAATGAGCAGGTTAGGTATTTTTGAAGGTAGAACGGTTGGTTCTTCCAAACTATCGTCAAAGTTAAGGCCCATGTCTACGGTGTCCTTCTCAATGTCGGCCAGTATATCTTCTGTAATCTTTCTTAACCGGGCTTCGGTATAACGCATAGCCGCCGGCGGATCATTATCAATACTACCGTAGTTACCCTGTCCATCCACTAAAGGATATCTTAAACTCCAGTCCTGGGCCATACGCACCATGGCATCATAAACCGAACTATCGCCGTGCGGGTGATACTTACCTAACACCTCACCCACAATACGGGCACTCTTTTTATAAGGTTTTCCCGGAGCCAAACCCAGTTCGTTCATAGCAAACAGAACGCGGCGATGAACGGGTTTTAACCCATCGCGGGCATCGGGTATAGCGCGCGATACAATAACCGACATTGAATAATCAATGTAGGCAGTTTTCATTTCCTCTTCTATATTGATAGGAATAATGCGGGGTAAATTACGCAGGTTTTGATCCTGACCTTTGGTAGGGTCTTGGGGATCGTGTGGTGTTAAATCGTCATCAGCCATAGGTCAGTTTACAGTTTTCGGTTTGCAGTTTTCAGTTTAAACAGCCCACTTTGAGTTTGGTAAAGCAGGCGTTAGAATTCAAAAAACTTATTTAGCTTAAATTTAAGCGCCCAAATATAGTGTTTCGACACCCCCCTTGCAAGGTATACCGACGCTTAATTTTCCACATTTGGCGGCTAAATTGGTAAAAAGGTGGGTTTTGATGCTTAATTTGCCAACAAAGAGAGAACTTTAATAGAACGCTGATTTATTATGATACTTATGATAAGGGCATTATGATCATAAGCAAATCATAAAAATCATAATTAATCAGCGTTCCATACTGGATTAGTGAATTTGCAAAGTCTTAAAGAAAGTCTTTGTAAAGTCCGTATAAATCTTTTGATCGTCAGGGTAAACGAAGTAGCGCAGTTCGGTGTAATCATCGGGCACTACCGACTCATAAGTATAGCGGGTATAGGTAAACTGAACAAACACTGTAGTTCCGGGCTTGGTGCCAGGAATAATCAGAAATACAATAAAACTGGTTTGTTGCGGGGCAATATCGTTAACGGTATACACCTCCCCCGTTTTGCCCTCGGCGGTAGTAAAGGCTACAGGGCCGCTGGTAAAATACTTTGCGTTAGCGGTTAGCTCATCAGCGCTGATGGCTTTGCCGGCTTCTTTATAATATGCCGCCAAATGGGTTTTGGCCAGATTAAGCACCCCATTCTTTTTTTCATCGGCCGACTTTTTATAAGTGGCCATGGTAATGGTAAGGGTGTTGCCGGTGTTCCTTTCAGGTAAAGGAAAAGTCTCTAACAACGGGTCTTCATTAATCTTGGGTATCTTAATGTCGTTATTCATCTGGGTGCCTTTTTCGCTCCACTGCGGATGGATTATCAGCACCAGGTTATCGTTCTTTAATATGCTAAGGGCACTATCGGTAGGCGTGTTATAGCTTGGAATAAACATATCCGGCAGCTTATCAAGCTTGTTATAGAACTTACCAAACTTTGAGCTATCGGATTGGGCTGAGGCCAACGAAACAGATAGTAATATGCTAAGGAAGAAGATGCTTGTTTTCATACTTAATATTGCAGCTTTTATTTTCAGATAAACGAACTGAATACAAGTATAGTATTTAGCTCGATAGGTTTCAAAATGACAGATGCTAATTTTTAGTTAATAAAGTTTGGTTTAGTTACCGGCTGAATACCTACCGTATCAACAAAGTTAATCACCGCACTGTTAAACTGAGCGCTCCGGGTTTCCATGGGGCAATGTCCGGCGCCATCAATAAGCACAGTTTGAAGGGCAGGTAGTTTTTCAAGAAACTTTTGCCAACGGTTGTAAGGCGCCCAGGTATCTTGCTTACCCCAAATGGCTAAAACAGGCACATGCACCTGACTTATTTCCGGTATCACGGTTTCTTTAGATTCGGCCAAATCGAGTATGCAGCTGGCAGTATTTTTAAGCATTAAGGGCCGGAGATAACCCGCTACTGCCACTGAATCGGGGCTTGAAGAGTAGGCTGACCGAAGCAACTGCTCTATTTTACTGGTTTTAAAGAAGTAAGCTCTACCAAGAACCTCTGCCCATCTTTTTACTACAGATGAAGTAATAAAACCAGCCAGAATTCCCCCTGTGCCAATATTGCGCCTAAAGGCAAAAGCCCCGTCTACAAAGATAAGGGCCTTGGTTTTGCCGGGCCTCAGGCACTCCATATCCAAAGCCGGGCCCGCACCCATAGAGTGGCCTGCAATTATCCAGCTATCCGTACTAATACTATCTAACAACTGCCAGAATAGCCCGGCATTAAAACCTGAGGCATGGTTAAGGCCCTGTGCCCTGTCGCTGAAGCCAAAACCCGGCATATCTACCGATACCACCCTATATCCATTTGCTGCCAGGGTATCGGCATTATTACGCCACGAAAACGTTGAACCACTAAAACCATGTATCAATAAAATATTGCCCTTTACCGAATCGCCAACAGGGTTGTAAACCCGGTAGTGGATACTTACATTTTGAATGGTGGCAAAATGGCTGTTTGCAAAAGGCAGCTCACCGGGTTGGGATTGCGTTTGATTTACCGGCAATATAAAAGGCAGTGTGCAGAATATGACGATGGAGGCCAAAAACGCAATAACCAGTACTTTTATTACTTTTTTAAACAGATTCATTCTGGTAGATTATTTGGTGCTAAAATAAGCCGGTTTTTCAACATCTGCCCTGATCTGAAGTATCACCATTGGCTGTTTTTATTGAAGTATTAAAATGCAGTTGTGTGTGTGTTTAAGCCTGTATAGGCGTTATTACACACACTTTATTAACTACATTAATTAGCTACATTACATAGAGTCTAATAATTAACTTCACAAACGGTCTTGATAGTGTCATTTGGTTTTTGGAAGTGGGAGAACATTTTCCAGAACTCGGCTTTTCGCTTTTTTAGAGTTTGGATAAATCTATTGTGAGTAATCTTCTTT
>CAISWS010000189.1 GCA_903889265.1 uncultured Bacteroidota bacterium | reverse complement strand
GCAATTTTTGCCTGCTCTGTTTGATACTCTTCGGTATGGTGGCCTTTCTTTCCGCCAACTTCCTGAGAGAAATCTGCTATTCTGTGTTTCCAGGTCTGAGCGCGTGGAACGTGGCTCATGGCGCTATCGGGTAAAACGAAAAGGAGCATTACGAAAAACGAGAAAGCAACAATGGCAACGCCAATCAGCATCATAATGTGCTTCATGGCTATCCGGCCTAAAAACATAACGTACACCGAGGTGAAAAACAAAATCATGGCCGTTGAAAGGTTCTCAGGCGCAATAAGCAAAGCAGTTAAAACAATTGGTAAAAGTATTGGTAGAAAGGCTTCTTTGAAATCGGTAATCTGGTCCTGCTTAATGGAAAGTTGTCTGGCCAAAAACATAATTAGCGCAAGTTTGGCTAAGTCGGAAGTTTGAAAAGTCAAACCCACTACGGGCAAAGTAATCCACCGGCTGGCATCATTTAAGCGAGAACCGGATATCATAGTATAAATCAATAGCGGAATGCTCAAAACCCACAACAGTTGTGCAATCCTTGAGTAATACTTGTAATCAATTAAATGCGTAACAAACATCAACAACAAACCTGCGCAGGCCATGGCGATTTGTTTCATCAGGTAACGCTCGTTACCCACCTGCATTTTATATGCCAGTGTACCCGTACTGCTGTAAACGGCCAACATCGAAACCAGGAACAGCAGTACTACCACTAACCAAATCATCCGGTCGCCCTGCAGATATTCGGACATAAAACCGCCAACCCTTCCCTCAGGAAAAGTACCGGTTTGACTTTTTTTATGTCCTACTGCAGCCATTTGATTAATTTAAATTCAGGGGACGCTGATTTATTATGATGGTTATGATTAATGCATTGTAACGTTTTATCATTATAATTGGATTACAGCGTCTTTAAATTTCCTTCCTCTGTCTTCGTAGTTTTCAAATAAGTCAAATGACGCGCAGGCTGGGGAAAGCAGGACTGTGTCTCCGGGATTGCCGAGGCTATAGGCCATCTTAACGGCATCAAACATGTTGGTGCAGTTTACCAGTATGTCCACTTTTCTGCCAAAAGCGGAGTGTAACTTGGTATTGTCAGTACCCAGGCAAATCATGCCTTTTACTTTCTTTTTTACAAGAGGCTCAAGCACCGTATAATCGTTGCCTTTGTCAATACCACCAGCAATCCAGATAACAGGTTTGCTCATTGATTCAAGCGCATACCAGGTACTGTTTACGTTGGTAGCTTTTGAGTCGTTGATGAACTCAATGCCCCTAACTTTGGCTACAGTCTCCAAACGATGCTCCAGCGACTTAAAGTCGGCAAGACTTTCTTTTATGACATCTTTGCGAAGTCCGTAAATGTTAGCTACTATCCCAGCTGCTAACGAATTGAAGACGTTGTGGCGTCCCCGTAAGCCTAATTCCTGAATTGACATGGTGAATTGGTTTTGTTTATAATTAATAATGATGTTTTCGTCTTTTGTATATCCGCCCTCTGCAAATTCCGTTTCATAACTGAATGGAATTTTATGCGCCTTCAATGGATGCTTATTTAAATTCTGCATAGTGATTTCATCATCTGCGCAATAGATGAAGTAATCTTCTGCTGTTTGATACTTACCGATGTTGAACTTTGAGGCGACATAATTCTGCAACTCGTAGTTGTACCGGTCTAAATGGTCGGGTGTGATATTGGTTAACACGGCCACATGAGGCTTAAATGTTTCAATATCATCTAACTGAAAACTTGAAATCTCTAACACATAGTGATCGTAATTTTCAGTAGCTACCTGTAGTGCAAAGCTTTTGCCTATATTGCCACCAAGCCCTACATTCAATCCACCCTTTTTCAGCAAATCATACACCAGCGATGTAACGGTAGTTTTGCCATTGGCACCTGTTATACCAACTATTTGCGCATTGGTGTACCGCGCACCGAATTCTATTTCACTTACTACTTTTATTCCCTTCGCCCTTATTTTCTTTACTATTTCTGCTTTATCAGGGATACCGGGGCTTTTCATTACCACATCGGCGTTTAATATCTTCTCTTCAGTATGTTGCCCAAACTCGTAAACAACTTCATATTGGTCGAGCATGGTTAAATACTTAGGTGCTATTTTTGATTTATCGCTTACAAACACATCATACCCTTGCTTTAGCCCGAGCACGGCTGCGCCAACCCCGCTTTCGCCCGCTCCCAGTATGACTAAACGCTTCTTCATTTCTCTTCTATCTTACTTTAAGGGTTACAATTGTTAGTACTGCTAATAAAATCCCTACAATCCAAAACCTGCTTACAATCTTGCTTTCATGCATTCCCAGTTTCTGGAAATGGTGATGAAGCGGACTCATCAGGAAAATCCTTCTGCCTTCCCCGTATTTCTTTTTGGTGTACTTGAAATAGCTTACCTGCATTATCACTGATATATTCTCTACCAGGAAGATGCCGCACATAACAGGTATCAGTAATTCTTTACGTATACAAATGGCTACCGTGGCGATTATGCCCCCCAAGGCAAGCGAACCAGTGTCGCCCATAAATACCTCTGCCGGATAAGCATTGTACCATAAGAAACCAACGCAGGCCCCCACAAATGCGGCGCAGAAAATAACCAGCTCGCCGGCGTTGGGGATATACATGATATCGAGATAGTTGGCGAATATGACGTTACCCGAAACATAAGCCAGCACCAGTAATGTTGCCCCAATAATGGCTGATGAGCCTGTGGCAAGTCCATCAATTCCATCCGTCAGATTAGCGCCATTGCTTACCGCTGTTATGATGAATGTTACTATCAGAATAAAAGTAATCCAGGAGTAGTTGCAAAGGTTTTTGTTGAACCAGCAGAGAATGATGGAGTAATCTATTTCATGGCTTTTTACAAACGGAATGGTTGTAGTTGGTGCTTTATCAGTTAACATGTAGTGGACCTTGAAATTATCATCGGTCACTTTTGTAATTCTATCAGAACTGTATTTGTAAATCTCACCTTGCGGAACTTCCTCTTTTGTGATTACGTTTTTATTGAAAAACAAAGTTGTGCCTACTATAATACCTAAGCCCACCTGCCCAATTACCTTGAAAGCGCTTTGCAAGCCTTTTTTATCTTTTTTGAACACTTTGATATAGTCATCAGCAAAGCCGATTAAGCCTAACCATACCGTAGTAACCAGCATCAGAATAACGTAAACATTATCGATACGGGCGAAGAGGAGAGTAGGGATAAGAATTGCACCCAGGATGATTAAACCACCCATAGTAGGAGTTCCTTTCTTTTGGTTTTCGCCTTGCAGGCCAAGTTCGCGGATGGTTTCGCCTATCTGTTTGCGGCGAAGCAAGGCAATGATATTTTTACCGTAAATCAATGAAATTATTAATGAGATTACGATAGCCGCTGCTGCACGGAAAGAGATATACTGAAACAAACCCGCGCCGGGTAGGTTGTAGTGTTCTTTCAAAAATTTAAATAAGTAATACAGCATTCTTTTTGGTTTTCTTCTTTCCTTATTCCTTTTCTTCTTCTTTGCTTAAAACCCCGAAAGGGTAAGGGAAACCCTTTCGGGGTGACCTTCTCCTTATTTTTCTAACTCTACAAACAAGTCTCTCAAAATCGCTTTATCGTCGAAAGGGTATTTTAACCCATTTATTTCCTGGTATTTTTCGTGCCCTTTACCGGCCAGTAAAATGATATCGCCTTTGTCTGCCATCATGCAAGCGGTTCTAATCGCTTCTTTTCTGTCGGTTATGGTTAACACTTTTCTTTTATCGGTAACCGGTACTCCTGCGTTCATTTGCTTAAGTATTTCTTCAGGGTCTTCACTACGTGGGTTATCTGAAGTCAATACCACTTTGTTTGAAAACTTGCAGGCTATTTCTGCCATTACCGGTCGTTTGGTGTTGTCCCTGTCACCACCACAACCCACCACAGTAAAAAGGTTTTCGTTGCCGCTGCGAATGGCCTGGATTGTTTGCAAAACATTCTTTAAAGCGTCCGGTGTATGCGCATAGTCTACTATGCCAATGATTTTCTTTTCAGGCGAAATCACCTGGTCGAACCTTCCCTCTGGCGGGGTAAGTGACGAAAGAATGGTAAGCGTCTCTTCCTTCTCAAATCCCAGCAGCATGCAGCTTGCATAAACTGCGGTTAAGTTGTAAGCGTTGAACTCGCCTATTAAGCGGGTGTGCATTTCTTTGCCGTCCAGTTCAAGCATTAAACCCATAATGCTGTTGTCAATAATTTTGGCTTTAAACTCCGAAGGATTTTTAAGCGAGTACGAATGCTTGTTAGCCTTCGTGTTTTGCAACATCACATTTCCGTTCCTGTCATCAGTATTAACCAAGGCAAAAGCACCTGTCGGCAATTCATCAAAAAACCTCTTTTTGGCTTTTAGATAGTTTTCGAAAGTTTTGTGATAGTCTAAATGGTCATGAGTCAGGTTAGTAAAAACTGCACCGGTGAATTTCAAACCCTCAATACGGTGCTGGTCTACTGCATGTGAGCTCACTTCCATAAAACAATACTCGCAACCGGCATCCACCATCTGCCTCATTAAACGGTTCAGGTTTATCGGGTCTGGTGTGGTATGTGTTGAAGGAATTACCTCCTCATTAATCTGATTTTGCACGGTGGAAAGCAGTCCCACATTTTTGCCCATCTTTCTAAGCAACCTGAACAGCAAAGTAACTACCGAGGTTTTTCCGTTGGTGCCTGTTACACCTACCACCTTCATTTGAGCGGAAGGATGACCATAGAAGTTATTGGCCATGATACCCACCGCTTTTCCAGCGTGTTGAACCTTTACATAGGTTACGCCCTCTTTAATATTGTCCGGTAGCTCTTCGCAAATAATAGCAACAGCGCCCTTTTCAATGCACTGTTCAATGAAGGCATGGCCATCTAACGCGGTTCCTTTAACCGCAATAAAGCAATCGCCTGCGCTTACTTTGCGCGAGTCGAGTTGCAGTTCTTTCACATCAACATCAGTTGAACCAACAACCTGTTTCAGCGAAACGCCATATAATATGTCCTTCAATATTGCCACGGTCAGGGTGTGGTTTTTTGTTTTATGCTAATTCAATTACTATCTGTTCTCCTTTGTTCAATTTATCTCCTGGGGTTACAGACTGGCGTTTAACCATTCCTCTGCCCACTACGTTTACTTTCATTCCCATCGATTCCAACATGTATAGTGCGTCTTTCAAACTCATACCGGTTACATCGGGCACCACACCGGTTTCAACTTCGCGGCCTACAAGGCTTATGCTTTTGCCGTTGCCGGTTGTATTTGCCCATTCGCCGTTTACGTCGTTCACATTCACACCAAAGAATTTGTAAATACCTCTCAGGTCCTTTGCATCAGCGCATGACGCAAGCGGAATATTATTTTCAAGAATCAACTGCTTGTTAATGGCCGGATGCATGTTTAGTGTGAGCGAGTAAACTTTATCTGCCACTTCTTTAAAAATTGAACCAGCAACCACGTTGCCATAGTATCCGTTTACACTGGGTGAGTTGATAACCACTATCATAGAATACTGAGGGTCTTCAGATGGAAAGTAGCCGCAGAACGAGGCCTGGTAAACACGTTTTTTATAACCGTGATTTCCCTGTGCAATAACGGCAGTGCCGGTTTTGCCAGCTACATGCAAATAATCGGTTTTAAGATTGGTGGCGGTGCCTTCCTGCACTACGCCATCTAATATTTCGCGCAGTTGTTTGATTGTTTGGGGACTGCACATTTTCTCATTCAACACAGTAGTTCCGGTTGAATCAACTGTTTTATTATACTCCTTTACCTTATCAACTATGTAAGGCTTTACCATTCTGCCGCCATTGGCAATAGCATTGTAAAACATCAATGTATGTAATGGTGTAACCTGAATTTCATAACCATGGGCGATGTAAGCCGCCGATACACCACTCCATTTTTTAGGTTCGGCTAAAACCGGTGTACCTGCACCCGGCAACTCAATAGCAATCGGTTTGGTAAAGCCGAAGGTTTGCAGGTTCTTATAGAATTTTTCCGGCGCTGAAGAATAGTGTTGGTAGGCAAGCTTTGCCATGGCAACGTTAGATGAAACTTCAACTGCGCGCTTAACTGTTAGTTGAGGGGTTTCAGGGGCTTCATGGTCTTTTACGGTGAGGTTATAGAATTTGGCTATGCCATCGCCTACATCAATTAATGTATTATTATTTGCAAGGCCATCTTCAAACACAGATGCCACAGTAGCAAGCTTAAATGTTGAACCCGGTTCTGTGGCTTCCCCAACCGCATAATTAAAAGTTTCGCTATATGCGGAATCTTTGTTAATGCCCAGATTAGCAATGGCTTTTATTTTGCCGGTTTTTACTTCCATTAAAACAACACAGCCGTGTTCGGCACCATGGAATTCAAGAGAGCGCTGCAAAGCATCTTCGGCTACGTCCTGCAAGTCAACGTCAATAGTGGTGTAAACATCACGGCCGGGTTGAGGGGCGATTTCTTCTTTCGAATCAATAGGAATGGTTACACCACCGGCAATTTTTTGCACCATCACCTGGCCTTGGGTGCCACGAAGTTCATCATCATACTGGCCTTCCAATCCAACACGTTTTCCATCGGTATTTGTAAAGCCGATGGTGCGCTGTGCAAGTCCATCAAAAGGCATTAAGCGTTTATCGTTTTGTACGGCAACCATACCAATGCGGTAATGGCCTTCGCGGAAAAGCGGCCAGTGTTTCATGGCTAACATCTGTTCCAGGTTTACGCCTCTTTTCAATAGGTAATAGCGGGTTTGGTTATTTTCTTCGCGCACCAGTTCGTTACGGTATTGTTGTACCGATTTGTCGTGAAACATATTGGCCAGCAACAAAGCCAGCGAATCAACACCCACATTGAATTGCTCAGGCAATACATTATCGGCGTAAGGTTTGGTGGCTTTAAAGTCTATGCGGATATCGAAAGTTGGCAGGGTAGTAGCCAATAACCGGCCATCGGCAGAATAGATATTACCTCTTTCTGCCAGAATCTTTTTAGGGAAAATAGTAAGGCTATCGGCCAGGCTGCGGTAGTAAGGGCCCTGTACCGTCTGAATGTAAAACGCACGGCTGATAATTGCCATGCCCAACAAACAGATGAACAGAAAACCTAAGTTTGCCCGTAAGAGGATTTCAGCCTTTTTATTACTTGCCATAGTGCTTTACTACTACTTTGCCAAAGCCACCTAATGTTGTGGTTAAGGCATACGAATTACAACATGCCTGAATCAGGTGGTGGATCATCCGCTGCGCGGGGCGCATTAAGACCGGATGATAAGGGACCGCCTTTTTAAGCATTTACTTTAATCTTTTTTTACTTCTATTTTAAAGGGTGGAATCCGCAATTCGCGGACCCCCAGTGTGTCTACCATTTGCGCAACACGGCTTTGCTTACTTCTAAGCATCAGCCCCGATGCGGTTGTCATATATTGCCAGCGTAAAAGCTTTACTTCTTTTTCAGTTTTTGTTATGCGGCGCGCATAGTTTTCGGCCATGTGGTTACTGGCTATGTGCATTGCCGCCAACATTACCAGGAACAAAACAAAAGGCAGGTTGAACAGCACCCTCTTCAAACCATTTTCACTTAGTGAATCGAGTTTGCCGAGGATGGAAGAAAGGCCACGCTGCTTAGGCTTAGCCGTAGGTTCAGCCTTAGCTGTTACCTGCTGTTCCTCCGCCTCCTGCATTTCGTTTTCAATTTCCTCTGCCATCTTGTTGCTTTTAATACAATCCTCACCTCTCTGTCCTTCGGACAGATCTCCTCTCCGAGGGAGAGGAGAGACTATCCTGGTTTATTCTGTCATTTTTTTCTTCTCTATACTTTTTCTGCTACTCTCAACTTTGCGCTTCTCGACCTCGAATTTTCCTTTAGTTCTTTCTCAGTTGCCGTTACCGGCTTTTTGTTGATTGCTTTTAAGCTTAGTTTATAGTTGCCGAAAAAATCCTTCACCGGTTCGTCTTCAAAATTTCCGTTCTTGATGTAGTTTTTCACTAACCGGTCCTCCAGCGAGTGAAACGTAAGCACTACCAACCTTCCTTCAGTATTCAACACTTCGGTACTTTGCAGCAAAAAATCCTTCAGGGCGCCTAACTCATCGTTCACTTCAATCCTTATTGCCTGAAAAACCTGGGCTAAGTATTTATGCGTTTCGCCCATTCTGTGCTGCTCCGCTACAACTTTCAAATCAGCTATCGTTTCAAATGGCTGGTTTGCTCTTAAATCAACAATGGCCCTTGCCAGTGTTTTCGAGTTGCGCACCTCGCCATATTCGCCAAACATTTTCTGCAGGTCATCGGCGCTGTAAGTATTCAGCACTTCTGCCGCAGTTTTTTCAGCAAACCGGTTCATCCGCATATCCAGTGGCCCGTCAAACCGGTAGCTGAAACCGCGTTCTGCGGTATCAAACTGCCAGGAAGAAACCCCCAGGTCGGCCAGTATACCGTCAACACCCAATGCGTTGTGCATGCGCAGGAACCTTTTCATATCCCTGAAGTTGGCGTGTATCAGTGTAAAGCGTTTGTCGTCCGGTGCGTTTTTCAAAGCATCCTGGTCCTGGTCAAAGGCGAATAGTTTTCCCTTTTTTCCAAGCTTTTCGAGTATGGCAGCCGAATGGCCTCCTCCCCCAAAAGTGACATCCACATAAACACCTTCCGGTTTTATGGCTAAGCCTTCAATACATTCATGTAAAAGAACGGACGTGTGATACCCTTCCGGTGTCACCCTGAGCGAAGCCGAAGGGTCATTTTTCTTCATTCAGTGTATCGAGATATGCAGCAGCTTCATCTGCAAGCCCCTGAATGTTAGAAATATTACCTTGCGTATACTGCTCGTATTTGTTTGCTTCCCAAACCTGGATACGGTCAAACTTTCCCTTCATTACTATATCCTTACCGGTGCCTAAATATTTTTTAAGGCTGGTGCTTACCAAAAACCTATCGGCGCTGTCCATTTCAACTTCGGTAAGCCCAACTGTTATGGCGTTAATGAATTTTTGGTGACTGGTATTAAAAGGGTTCAGCTTTTGCAGCGTGGCCTCCTGTTTTTCCCAGGTTTTCATGGGGTAAACTACCAGGCAATCTTCAATGTCTTTCGCAATCATGAATTTGCTTCCATCCTCGGCGGCAAACTGCTTGCGCAACGCAGAGGGCATTTTTATGCGCCCTTTGTCGTCCATTGTGCAGTCGTATTGTCCCCTGAATGCCATGATTAATTAATCGCTTTTAAGTGCTACAAATGTAAACTCAAATCCCACTTACTACCACCATTTACCACTAAAGTATACAAAATATTTTTCAACAACCAACTTTTTAGCTAAAAATGCTATTAATACCGGGTATTTAGCTGGTGGTAAAAAGTGGTAATTAGTATACAATGAACGCTGCCGGTGGATAAGATGTTGCGTTATCAACAGGTTATAAACCGTTTATTAACAATAAAACAGCGGTATGTGGATTGGGAAATGGGAAAATTTGAGGGTTGGTGGGAGAAATACAGAACAGCCACCTCACCCCGACATTGCTATCGCCTATGCGTGAAGGCGGCTCCTAACGGAGCGCAACGTTATTTGCTATTTTCCCTATAAACAGACGGTTCCTCCGGAACGTGGAGTTCGTATTCCAAATTAAAGCTGGCTTAAAACGCTCCGCTAGGAGCCGTCTGTTTGTAGTACCAGCATAAAATATCGTCGCGCTCCGTTAGGAGCCGCCTTGACCGCCCTCAACATCACACCGCCGTGGAGAGGGTTTCCCAGTTTTGGAAAAGTTTGCCGGTTGGTTTAACTTACATTTAGTGAGTGCACAACACCAAAACCAATGAAAGGAGAAAAGCGACTTAATCAGATTGACGAACAACTGGACCGCCTGATTGAAGATTTGGATTTAGGCCGGATCAGTGAAGAGGAATTCAGTAAGGAATATAAACCTCTCCGCAAGGAGATGGCATTGATATTATACAACGATGCAAAGAAAGAACTGGCCGAAGTTGAGAAGGAAATTAAAAGAACCGAGCGCGACCTGGATAGTTTTCTTGAAGATGGTTTAATCATCATGGCCAAACATGGATTAAAGAAATCTGAAAAACTGGTTGAAGGCATTATCAGAAGCCTGAAATCTGCCATTAAACGATATAAGAAAGACCGAACTGATTGTTTAAGGGTGATGAAGGATGAGAGTAGGTATTTGTGATGGGGCGCGGGCGGGACGCAGTCGCTCAAGACACGCTGAATGGACAATTCACATCCTTTCGTTTTTATGAAATTTTTTTACACTTTTATACTGGCCATAAAGCGGGAATAGAGGTCCCAAGACAATGATAAATAAGAAAATAGTCTTAATTACCCTATCATGCTTAATCTTCATTTCATTTTCTGAAGATTCTAATTATATTAATTGGCACGAAAGACGTGCTTTGAAGTGGGAAGATTTTCATGGGAAACCACAAGTAGACAATTCAGATATAAGGTCAGCGGGCAGTATTTGTGGATTTGCTCTTGCTGCTGATGTAGATGGAGGTAATCTTACCGTCCATGTTGATTGCACATTTAATAAATTACTTTCTTGGGCAAAGAAGGAACTTGTTTCGGGTTATGAATTAAATCACGAACAGGGTCATTTTGATATTGCCGAAATCAATGCTAGAAGATGTCGACATTCCATCAGTATTTTTATTTTCAAGGAGGCCACGTTTAATCACGACTTAGATTCACTAGGCGCTTACTATGATGCTC
>CAISWS010000188.1 GCA_903889265.1 uncultured Bacteroidota bacterium | reverse complement strand
GCGGAAATAAATCAGGAGGAAATTGCAGATAACAGTGCAAATCCGCAGGATAGAATAAAACAGAAAGTAGTAGTGAATATACAAGGCACTTTGACGAACACGAATGAGCGCTTTAGCACCACCCAGAGATTATATGTAAGTCCTTTATCATTTGATTAGCAGTTATGATACCAGATATATCGCGCGAACGGATACGCAGCCGTTTAATTAAAAATGCCTCTCAGCTTTGGGGGGTGCAGGCCTCGGATATAAACGCCTTCGACCCCATTGTTAATATGATGTTCAGCGCATTTGCCGCTGAAATGGAAAAAATATATCACGAAATAGAGTCTTCTCATTCGCGTGTGCTTGAGCGGTTATCTAAATTGCTTGTACCTGAGGTAAATAAAGGGCCACTGCCTGCACATGGTATTATACACGCGGGTGCAAATGACCCCCGGACTGTAATTGGGGCCAATACCCAGTTTTACTTTCAAAAAAGAATACCGAGTAAAGAAAGTTCGATACGCGAAACATTCAGAGACCTTTATTTTACGCCCGTTGCCGATACGACTTTGTTTAACGGCGATATTCAATATATAGCCTTCGGCCGGTCGATGTATTCGAATATCGACAGCATACATAAAGAACGGGTAGCGGAAAGCCGTGGGCCCAAAAAAATTGAAACCAATGCTGTTTGGTTAGGGCTTGAACTAAACGACAGGTTGGAATCTATTAAAGATTTGTCGTTTTATTTTGACTGGATAACGAGTTCCGAGAGGTCATACTTTTCGAAATTTTTATCATCCACCAAATGGACTTTGAATGGTTTGCAACTTGACATAAAACATGGCTTGCCGCAGTTTTCCAATGATGATGTTCAGGATTTTTTAGATCCGGAATATGAGTTTGACCCGGCAAGAAATGTGGCACGGGATGTTTTGAATTTTTATAAGGAGCGTTTTGTAACCGTTAACCTGCCGGGTGATTTTGGTGGGGGCTTACATTCGCTATCAGCGCGCTTGCCGGAAGAATTGAAACAGATTTTCAATGAGCAGGAAGTGTCGTTTATTCAAAAGAAACTGTTCTGGATAAAGGTTGTTTTTCCGGGCTCGCTTCCTGCTGATGTGATTGAAAATTTATCGTGCACTATTAATTCGTTTCCTGCTATTAACCGCAGGTTCAATGAGTTTACTTATCGTTTGCAACCCCAGTTTAATATCATTCCGCTGGGTGCAGAGGCCGATCATTTTTTCTCAATTCAGGGGGTAAAAACTACCGATGGTTCGCAGTATAGTAGTAGTTCGCTGGCCGATACGCACAAAATAGCCCCGGGAACCTATGTTTTAAGGCGTGGAGGAATTGAACGGTTTGATACAAGAAATGCTGAAGAACTGCTTACCTACATGGTTGAGCTGTTGCGCGATGAAAGCGCTGCCTTTGCCATTTACGGGCATGAAAGCTTATCTGCTGACCTGAAGGGTTTAAATCAAACACTGAACGTGATTAGCCAAACGTTAGATAAACACAGTAACGGGCAGGATCCGGTGAATTACCTGGTAGTTCGTTCCAAAAGCCGGAACGATGTTATTTTTATTGAGTTTTGGAGTACTGCCGGCGAATTTGGCAATAATCAAAAAATAGGCACCCGGTTATCCCTGGCTTCGGGCGCAAACATAAACAGCGAGCAAATTGTACTTTTAACCAATACCATTGGTGGGCGCGACTCGCTTTCTGACTCAGAAACGCTCAATTATTTTAAAAGCGCTCTGCTAGGCCGTAACCGGGTGGTATCGGAAGCAGATATCAAATACGTTTGCAGCCGCGAATTAGGCAGCCTGATAAGTGACGTTAAAGTTGAGAAGGGGCTTGAAGTAGACGATAAATCGTATTCAGGATTTAAACGAACCATTGATATAGTTTTATATCCTGCCAACGAGCTAAACCCAACTTTTTTAGAGTGGCGCGACCTTTGCCGTAACCTACAGGTAAAACTTGAAACCTCAGCTACGGTGTTAACACCTTTAAGGGTAAAATTATATTCACCTGCAAATGAAACCGCAAATGGATATAAGTGAAAGAAATATTAATGAGTTAAAATCTGACGTTAAGGCGGAAGTGGTTGCAGCTGACCTTATAGAAGCGGGCGTGGAAATTGATGATATTGTGGTTTCGCCCATGGGGCTTTTTGAAAGGACCTTTAGGAGAGATGTTACAAAAATAGAAGCCCGGCAAGATAAGCTGGGAACCAAAGACCTTCTTTTTATTGATGTTTCGCGCGAAGGAATCTATAACGCCCTTCCGGAGGCCTTGTTTCATACTTTCGAGACTGGTAAGAAAGGGAACCGGTCCACGGCGTTTATTGAAGAATACAAGAAACATAAGGCCGAGGAGGAAACTGCCCGTAACTATTTTCTGGCGTCAGAAAAGGAATTAT
>CAISWS010000187.1 GCA_903889265.1 uncultured Bacteroidota bacterium | reverse complement strand
AGCTACACCTGTGGCCTGGTACCGGGGCATGTATTATTATGGCCTGCATAATAATGTTGCGGCGCTTGCTGAGTTTGAAGAGGCTTTAAAGTACAATCCATACCATGCTTACTCCCTGTCTAACGTGGGTACCTGCCTTAGCGCTGCTGGTGATAATAAGGGGGCAGAGGAATATTTCAGGCGGGCGCTTACTTATTCGCAGGGCTTTCCGGATGCGGCTTTAAATATGTGCGCCATTAAGTATAACAAAGGCGAAATTGACTCAGCGGCCTGGTATTTAAGTTCGGCTAACGATACTTTAACGGATGCCCGTTATGTTAAATTCTTAAAGGTTTTAACCACCGCACTGGCTAAGCCAGTAATGGATAGCGCCATGCTTTATGCTGAAGGCCCGCTGGCTGAAAATTATAATTCGTTAGTGACACACCCTCACTGGCAAATGGACCTGTTTAAGAAAGCATATACCTATAAAAGGCCCGTACGGGCGCAGATATGGATGGATATTTTATGGATAATAAAATATGAAGAAAGAAAGCCCGTTATTGCAGATAAATATCAAAAATCGCTATTATTGCCTGCAATATGAAACAGCTATATATAATTCTGATGTTGGCCGGTTTGATGGCCAGCGCCGGTGCACAAACCCTGCAATCCGTTAGCCCTAACAACAGCACCATAGGTACTATGGCCCTGCAGGTTGAAATTGGCGGTTCTAATTTTAATTTTAACCAGGGTACATCCACCCAGGTTATTTTCAGCAGCCAGGCTTCCGGCTATGAAATTTACGGATACTACTTTTCTTCATCTTCCTCTACCGCCGCTTATACCACCATTGATATTGATTATACCGCCGATACCGGCCCTTATGATTTAACCATAAATGATGGCAACAGTATACTAACGCTTAACAATGCCTTTACTGTAATGGCCGAAAAACCTTCGACACCTACCATGAGCATTTCTCCGGCTACTGCCAGCCTTAACACCAGTGTCGAAGTTCAGGTAAACGGGCACTTAACACACTTTCTTACCGGTAATGCTTCATTTTATATTCAGGTTCCCGGTTATGGCAACAGTTTTAGCGGCCAGGTACAGCAAATATTAAATGATTCAATTGCCATTGTAGATTTTAATTTATTCGGCAACCTGGTTCCGGGTGCTTATAATTTTTATGCACAGGATTCGCACGATAACCTGGTCCTTTCGCTCAATCAATTTACCATTACGGGCAGCGCACCGATAATAACCAGTGCTGACCCCGATAGTGCTGCTGCTGATTCTTCTCTGCAGGTAATTATTTCAGGGGCTTTTACAAATTTCTCTTCGGCTACCAGTACCGAAATTGTTTGGTTAGATAAAGACGGGTTTATTATTTTCCCGGCTACTCCAATTGTGTTGGGCTCTACAGATATATGCCAGTTTGCAATACCCGCCAATGCACCTGATGGCTGGTATGATATTCATACTTTTGACTACCTGGATGGTGCTTTGGTTAAGAAAGCCGGTTTTTATATTTACGGTGGGGTTTCAGGTATTGCGCAGGTAAGCAATGATGTTGCATCGCTGAAATTATTTCCCAACCCAGCCACAGATAATGTAATTCTGATACCTGATTTGGACCACGACCAGTGGGTTACCTTAACTGTAACCAATATAGCTGGCCAGGTTATTAACCGTAAAAGGGTGCTTATACCTGTTGGTAAAGCTCAATGCAGTTTAGATGTTTCTCAGTTTGCTGCGGGGTTATATACAGTTAACCTGGATGCCGGTGATAAACAGCTGCGGAGCCAGTTTGTGGTAATTCGCTAAGGTGTAAAACCACTTGCCTCACCCTCTGTTCTTTGGACATCTACCTTTCCTTTTTTCAGAGCAAAAAGGAAAGGTAGACCGAGCCTTGTATAAGTTATGGTTTTTGACAATTTGTATCATACATCAAAACCAAATGTCGGCCGACAAAGGATGAAGCAGGGTGCTTACCTTTTAATTATGGCCTGCTTTATATCTGCAATCAGCGCCGGGCCTTGGTATATAAACCCAGAGTAGAGTTGTATCAGGTCTGCACCAGCATCGAACTTATCTATTGCGTCTGGTACATTCATAATGCCGCCTACGCCCATTAGTATGGTTTCAAGGTTCAGCTTTGTGGTTTCAAGTTTTATCTTTTTAATTACCTCGGTGGCGCGCGCGGTTAGGGGTTTACCGCTTAGTCCTCCGGCTCCAAATTTTTCTATTTCAGCGGGGGTATAACTTAATGGTGCCCGGGCAATAGTGGTATTGGTTGCTACAATGCCCTGTATTTTGGTTTGTTGCACTACCTTTATTACGTCCTCTATCTGCTCATCAGTAAGGTCGGGTGCAATCTTTAGCAGTATGGGTTTGGTTTTAGGCTTGCTGTTATTGATATCCTGCAGCGAGTTAAGAATGGCTGCCAGGGCATCTTTATCCTGCAAGGCCCTTAGCCCCGGGGTATTGGGCGAACTAACATTTACCACAAAATAGTGGGCATGGTCAAACAAAAGCTTAAAGCAATACTCGTAATCGCGGATGGCATCTTCATTGCTGGTAACCTTGTTTTTGCCAATGTTGGCACCTACAATAATATCTGTCTTTCTTCTTTTTAATTTTTCTGCGGCCGCATCTGCGCCTATGTTATTAAAGCCCATGCGGTTAATCAGGGCTTCATCTTTAACTAATCTGAAAAGCCGGGGCTTATCATTACCGGGCTGTGGTTTTGGGGTTAGGGTGCCAATTTCAACAAATCCAAAGCCCAGAGCGCCCATTTCGTCAATTACCTCGCCATTTTTATCCAAACCTGCGGCCAGGCCAATAGGATTAGGAAAATCAAGCCCCAAAAAGTTACGGTGCAGGCTGGGGTGTTCAAGCTTACCGCCGCTTATAAGCGACAGCATAAATGGCAGTTTACCAACCAATTGCAGGTTCCTAACGGTTAAATGATGCGCTTTCTCGGGGTCAAGCTGAAAAAGCAGCGGCTTAACGAGTGGGTAAAGATTCATGGATGCAAACATACGTAGTTGCTACCTAACTATTTGCCGGAATTTTTAGCCCCTTGAGGGGCCTTTATTTGATAAAATACGCAAATACATGTACTTGTTAAAATTTAAAGTGTATCTTCCCTCCGTTAAAACAAAAAACGATATGGGTAGACCACCAACAAGACCAGTGACATTAAAGGATGGATTTTATATAGAAGTTCGTAACAAAGGAGCCAACTCGGGTATAAAAATCAGAAGCGACAACAGCGAAAGCATGCTTGAAGCTGCTAAAGAATACAAAAAGAGCAAAGAGGTTGTGGTATTAGGCGAACACAAAAAAGGCAAATGGGTAACCGAACAGGCTGCCCCTGCATCCAAGTCTAAATCGCGCGCTAAGTAGTTAAGATTATCTTGCTACGAATTGCTTTTGTTGAATAACCTTGTTATCAGGCTACAACTATGCCTGTTTATAATTTTCTGAGCAAATAGTATTTTACAATATATACACCCCGTGAAACCCAGGTTATCACGGGGCTTTTTATGGGTTCAGGTGCCAGGGCCGGGCCTTTTCCGGCTATTCAACCTCTTACAAAGACATTTTACGGGTTTTTACAATGCCAGTATATTTAAAATAAGAGAAATCTTGATAAATGGCGACAAATTAAGCACCTTTAAGCAGTCTAACCACTACTAGTATATAAAACCGGGATATGGACACCTTTAAAGTGTTTCGGATTTTGAAAGCCCCCATTGTTGCGGGGGTGTTTGTTTTTATTGCCCTGCTATTGCTTACCCAATCGCTTGCCTACCAGCATTACCTGGTTTTTAAATCGGCCCAATCGCGCGAAATGAGTAATGCGGCTAACCTGGTTAAAGAGAGATTGCAAACCGCATTAAGCAATAGCCTTTCGGCTACGCAAACGCTTAGTTTTGTAATTAAAAAATATGGGGTACCAGATGATTTCGATACCATTGCCAGCAGGATATTGGAGTCGAACCGGTTTATAGATGCACTTGAACTGGAACAGGGTGGAATTATTACCCATGTGTACCCTTTAAAAGGAAATGAATCGGTAATAGGTTATAATGTTCTGGCCGATTCCATAGCCCGGATTGAAGCCTTTAAAGCCATTGATAAGAAGCAGCTGTTTTTTGCCGGCCCGTTTGCGCTAAAACAAGGTGGTATCGGAATTGTAGGGCGGTTACCCATTTTTATTGACAATAAGTTTTGGGGTTTTTCGGTTGCCCTGATTAAGCTTTCAACCTTTCTGCATTTTGCCGAAATGGACAGCGCTTCAAGCGGGCCTTATATTTATCAGCTGGCCAAGGAAAACCCCCGCACGGGCAAACTCGAGTTCTTTTTACCTCATCCTGAATTATTTAAACGTGAAACGGCTATTTCGGCGTTTGTGCCCAATGGCGAATGGAAGATATATGTAATGCCCAAAAAGCGCGAAACTTTGGTTTCCATTCTTCCTATTTCATTTCTGGGTTTAATGCTTTCGTTTATTGGTGGTGTTTTGGCTTTATACGTAACCCGGCAACCTTATGCCCTGAAAAAGCTGGTGGATGAAAAAAGTATACAGTTAAAAAATACGGAAGAGAATTACCGGATTACGCTGGAAAGGGTAAGTGATGCTTTTGTTGCATTGGATACCAGCTGGCGATTTACTTATATGAACCCTAAAGCGGGTGAAATATTCGGGTGCAAACCTGAAGAAGTTATTGGAAAATATATTTGGACCGAGTTTCCGGATTTTGTTGATACACCTTTTTATAAGGCGTATTACATGGCCATGCAATTGCAAAAATATATTTACCTGGAGGAGTTTTATGCCCCGTATAATTTATGGTTTGAAAACAGCATCTATCCATCCGTTAATGGTTTATCCATTTTTTTTAAAGACATAACCGAACGGAAAAAAATTGACCTGGCATTAAAACAAAGCGAATTCAGGTACCGGCAGTTAATACAAGAAATGCCGGAAGCGGTTTACACCTGCGATGCGGATGGCTACGTAATTTTGTTTAATAAAGCTGCTGTACGTTTATGGGCATACGAACCTGTAATTGGCAAAGATAAATGGGGTGGGGCAGCTAAATTATATACCAGCGGCGGAGTTTTGATTGAGCGCGATAAAAGCCCGCTTGCAATTGCATTAAAAGAGGGAAAGCCAGCAAAAGGTGAGGAGGTTATTATTGAAAGGCAGGATGGCACCAGGCGCAATGTTCTTTCGCACCATACATTGCTTTATGATACTGCAGGAAAGATAACCGGGGCGGTTAATATACTAGTAGATATAACCGAAAGAAGACTTGCGGAAGAGGAAGTTGAGCGCGAAAGAGGTTATTCCGATTCTATTATTAACAGCTTGCCGGGTACTTTTTATCTGTTTGATAAGGATGGGAAATTTATTCGGTGGAACAGGAATTTTGAACGGGTGGCAGATTATAGCACCGAGGAGGTAAAAGATATGCATCCCCTGGCATTTTTTGACCCGGAGGAAAAGGATTTACTCGGACAAAAGATTACCGAAGTTTTTACAACGGGCTCGGCTGAAATTGAAGCACATCTGCTTACCAAATCAGGCCGCAAGGTTCCGTATTTTTTTACAGGCAGGTATATAAAATACCAGGATAAAGATTGCCTGATAGGCACGGGTATAGACATAAGCGCCCGCAAAAAAGCAGAGGAAGAGATTGTAAAAAGCGAAAAGCGGCTGAGGCTTACGCTTGATAAGATGTTAGAGGGGGTACAGCTATTTGATGAAAACTGGCGGTGTTTATACGTTAACGACTCGGTAGCCCGGCAGGGGCCCTATTCGAAAGAAGAAACTTTTGGTCGCACTCTGATGGAAAATTACCCCGGTATAGAAGAAACGGAATTGTTTAAGATTTTTCAGGAATGCCGGGATAAAAGTATTTCAAAGCATATTGAGTACAATTTTGTTTTCCCGGACGGCTCAACCAAGTGGTTTGAGTTGAGCATACAGCCTAATCCCGAAGGGCTGTTTGTGCTGAGTGTTGACATTGATGAAAGAAAGAAGGCTGAAGAAGCCATGCAGGAATCTGAACAACAGTACCGCTACCTGTTTAATAATAACCCTGCCGTTATTATAATCTGGGATCTTGAAACTATGAGGGTATTAGAGGTAAATAATACTGCTTTGCATACTTATGGATATACCCAGGAAGAATTTAAACAGCTAACGGTGCTTGATTCCCGGTTGCCAGAGTATCACCAGATGGTTTCGGATTTTGCAAAAAAGATGATGAGCGAAACCGGAGGCAAATCAAGGTTGGTGTGGAAGCAGTATAAAAAGAATGGCGAATTGATGTACCTGGATTATTTGTCGCACAGGATGACCTATAACGGCCGCCCTGCCATACTTGCGGTAGGCCAGAACATTACGCAAAAAATGCTGATAGAAGAGCAGTTGAAAAAATCTTATGATGATATCAGGTTGTTAAACGTTCACCTTGAAACCGTAAGGGAGGAGGAACGCGCCTTTATTGCCCGCGAAATACACGATGAACTGGGCCAGCAGCTTACCGCGCTTAAAATGGATGCATCGTGGGTAAGTAAAAAATTAGCGGTTAACGATGTGCAAACCACAGAAAGGTTAAACAGCATGCTTTCACTGATTGATGAAACAGTTAAAACGGTGCGCCGGATAGCCAGTGACCTGCGGCCCGGAATTTTAGATGATCTGGGATTAATAGCTGCCCTTGAATGGCAAAGCAATGAATTTGAAAAACGTACTGGCATAAAAGTAGACTTTAACGCAGGTGCAGGAGAAGTTGAGCCGGATAAAAAATGCTCAACAGCGGTGTTCAGGGTTTACCAGGAAGTGCTTACCAATATAGCGCGGCATGCACATGCAACGCTTGTTGAAACAAAAGTTGAGCTTTCAGACGGCATGCTAAGGTTATCAGTAAAAGATAACGGAATCGGGTTTGATGTTAACGAAGCTAAAAGAAAAAACACCCTTGGCCTGATTGGTATTACTGAAAGAGTGGCCATGCTAAATGGCCGGATGGAACTGGAAAGCAGGCTAAACGAAGGTACCCAAATTATTATTACAATACCTTTGCATGAAAATGGTTAACTTACGCATATGAAATTTCTGATCATAGACGACCACGCTATAGTCCGCAAGGGATTGAGCCAGTTGCTAAAAGAGGAATTTGCATCAGCCGAAGTTGAGGAGATAGGTGATACGAGTGTAGTTTTTGAAAAAGCGGGAAGCAAAATCTGGGATGTTATACTGCTTGATATTTCGATGCCGGGGCGCAATGGCCTTGACGTATTGAAACAGTTGCGGGCAGACGGCATTAAAGCACCGGTATTAATGCTGAGTATGCACCCCGAAGACCAATATGCTTTAAGGACATTACATAGAGTCTAATAATTAACTTCACAAACGGTCTTGATAGTGTCATTTGGTTTTTGGAAGTGGGAGAACATTTTCCAGAACTCGGCTTTTCGCTTTTTTAGAGTTTGGATAAATCTATTGTGAGTAATCTTCTTT
>CAISWS010000186.1 GCA_903889265.1 uncultured Bacteroidota bacterium | reverse complement strand
GGAATCACAAAACCCATCAGGGTTTTGAAACCGCATTTCCCCTCTCTTTTTTTCAAAGAGAGGAGTGGCCGCGATAGCGGACGGGGTGAGTCGGCTGTTAGTGTCCCTGCTACAATAACCCTCATTTTCCCACATTTACCTGTGGCATATCATCATTTTTAAAACAAAAACTTTCGCATATTCGCAGCGCATTTTTAAACCATAAAATACGTTGCAATGGCAGTTAATTATGAACAGGAATTGAACCAGTGGATCAGTAATGAAAAACTGGCTTTGGAGCTTCTGAATATCGGAAGTCAGTTACAACTTGAAAAATCGGTAGAGTTAGTGCTTTTTCGCCGCAAACTGTTCGATAAGCAAATAAGCACCATTATTTACGACCACGACTTCGCTAAAAAATTCGGAGAGCTGCCTATAACACTTGACCTTACAGCTAACCTGGCGCGCGCTATTGCTAAATTAAATCTGGCCCCAAGCCGTATCGACCTGGGAAGATTATCGCATGAATATTTAAATGAAGGCAGCAATTACAGCGGTTACGACCAGTTTGTGGCTGCCAAACTGAAAGACCTGATTGGGTTAGAAAAGAAAGTATTGGTTCCGCGCGATGTGGTATTGTATGGCTTTGGACGTATAGGCCGTTTGGCTGCGCGTATTTTAATGGAACACGCAGGTAGCGGCCACCAGCTGCGCCTGAAAGGAATTGTAACCCGCGAACATGCAGGCGATGACCTTGAAAAACGCGCAAGCCTGTTACGTAAAGACTCTGTGCACGGACGTTTTGCAGGGGTTGTTGAAATAGATAAAGAGAACAACGCTTTTATTATAAACGGACATACCGTAAAAATGATAAGTGCCAAAACACCTTCGGAGGTTGATTATACTGCACATGGCATTAACAATGCAATTATTATTGATAACACCGGTGTTTGGAGAGATGAAAAAGGATTAAGCGAACACTTAAAAGCCAAGGGTTCGGATATGGTTATCCTTACCGCGCCGGGCAAAGGCGATATACCTAATATCGTTTACGGTGTTAACCACGAAGGATATACTGCCGAAAAAACAAAGATTTTCTCAGCAGCTTCTTGCACCACAAACGCTATCGTTCCGGTTATAAAAGTTATACAGGATACTTTGGGCATTGAGAAAGGCCACATTGAAACCGTACACGCTTATACCAACGACCAGAACCTGCTGGATAACTACCATAAAAAAGCCCGTCGTGGCCGCGGTGCACCGGTAAATATGGTTATTACTGAAACAGGTGCTGGTAAGGCGGTTACTAAAATTTTCCCTGACATGAAGGGCAAACTGACCTCAAACGCAGTTCGTGTTCCGGTGCCGAATGTATCGCTGGCCATTATCTCGCTGGAAGTTAAAAAAGGAACCTCGGTTGAGGATGTAAACAAGATATTACGCAGCGCATCGCTTTACGGCGAGTTAGTTGAGCAAATTGATTACTCTACTTCCGACGAACTGGTATCGAGCGACGTGGTTGGCAACAGTCACGGCTGCGAGGTAGACAGCAAAGCCACTATCGTATCGGAAGACGGCAAGCGCGTTGTTATTTACGCATGGTATGATAATGAATTCGGCTATACCAGCCAGGTTACCCGTTTAGCTAAACATTTAGCGGGCGTAAGGCGTTTGATTTATTACTAATTTTAACTTACCGCAAAGCGCACAAAGAACGCTAAGTTAAAAACCATAATAAAACGCCATTTACTATTGTGTTTGCTTTAACAGGTTTTTGATGTTTTTAAAAATCTTCTGCATTTCTTTGCGACCTTAGCGCTCTTTGCGGTAAATGAAAATGTATTATTGTTTTTAAAATAAAGGGATATCATGTTTGAGAATTTACAGGAACGGTTAGAAGGTGCGTTTAAAACACTAAAAGGCCAGGGAAAACTTACAGAGCTAAACGTTGCAGAAACCATTAAAGAAGTGCGCCGTGCGCTGGTTGATGCCGATGTTAACTATAAAATTGCCAAGGAATTTACCGATAAGGTAAAAGAAACCGCCATGGGCCAGAATGTGCTTACCGCATTACAGCCAGGCCAGTTGATGGTAAAAATAATGTACGACGAACTTACCAAACTGATGGGTGGTAAGGAAGCCGACTTTAACATCAAGGGTAACCCGGCAGTTATACTGATAGCAGGTTTGCAGGGTTCGGGTAAAACTACATTTACCCATAAACTGGCTTACTGGCTTAAAACCAAAAAATATAAAAGGCCTTTGATGGTGGCAGCCGACGTATATCGTCCTGCGGCTATCGACCAGTTGATTGTATTGGGAGGCCAGATTGATATACCCGTTTACCACGAAAAAGAAAGTAAAGACCCTGTTCAGATTGCGTTGAATGGTATTGCACATGCCAAATCATTAGGCCTCGATTGCGTGATTATAGATACCGCAGGCCGCTTGGCGGTTGACGAGGAGATGATGACAGAAATCGCTAAGGTTAAAGAAAAGACCAAACCCAATGAAGTATTGTTTGTAGTTGATTCCATGACCGGCCAGGATGCAGTAAATACCGCCAAAGCCTTTAACGACCGTTTAAATTTTGACGGCGTTGTATTAACCAAGTTAGATGGCGATACCCGCGGTGGTGCGGCTTTAACGGTTACCTATACTGTGGGCAAACCTATCAAGTTTGTATCAACCGGTGAGAAAGTTGATACACTGGATGTGTTC
>CAISWS010000185.1 GCA_903889265.1 uncultured Bacteroidota bacterium | reverse complement strand
GTGGCATTATTGTTTACCTTCGAAGCTGTTTAAACTTAAAGAATTAAAATCATCATATCACAAAGCGCCCAAAGTTCAGTACAAGGCATACCAAAATCATACACGTTATGGCCGTTGTATAGGTCTTACCCTTTGTGCTCTTTATGTTAAATTGCATTTGGATTTAATTTTAAACACCTTCTAAGTTTTGTTTTAACCTGCTACTGATGAAAATATCTATTGTAGTTGCTGTATCAGATAATAATGCCATAGGTGCCGGTGGTAATTTGCTTTGGCGTTTGCCTAAAGACATGGAGTATTTTAAAAAAATAACCATGGGCCACCACGTTCTAATGGGCCGAAAAACCTGGGATTCTATACCAGCAAAATTCCGCCCTCTCCCCGGTAGAACCAACGTCATTATTACCCGCCAAAAAGATTTTACAGCCGAAGGCGCCACAGTAGTTAAAAGCCCGGAAGAAGGAATTGAACTTGCCCAAAAGGCTGGCGAAACCGAACTGATGGTAATAGGCGGTGGCGAAATTTATAAACAGGTATTCCCAAAAACTGATAAAGTTTACCTCACCAAAGTACACGCCACCTTTATTGACGCCGATGCTTTTGCACCGGATATTTTAGACAGCCACTGGAAAATAGTGAGTAATGAAAGCCACTGGGCGGATGAGAAGCATAAGCATCATTTTGAGTTTGTGGTGTTGGAGAGAAATACCGCTGGTGTCTGACATTTTTACCAGATCAAGGAAATTAACACTCCTTACGTCTCAGTTTTTCCGGACGAAACTTATGCATTCCCCCTACCTCACCACTACCTTTATCTTCTCGTTGGTACCGTCGGTAAACCATGCTTCAGCAACATAAACACCCTTGGCCAAAGCAGCAGGCAATATGGTTTCGCCTGTATTGCTGTCATGCCTTTCTAAAACCTGGCGGCCCGATATTTCAAAAAGTCTTAGCTCATAGGGATTAGCATTATCAGCCTTTACCATTACAATATTTTCACCGTTAGCATTATAGCTGTACATCTCAACATTGTTCACGTTCACCGTTTGAATGCCGATTGAATTTGCCTTTGTAATTTGCAGGTATGTGGTATCGCTGCAATTACCGTTATTAGTTTGCACCAATGTTAAAGTATAAGGGCCGTTGGCACCCCAAACAACATCAACACTGTTGGTTCCCTGCCCGGATTGAATAGCCCCGCCGGCAGCACTCCAGGTATACGTAATTCCCGTTACCTGGCTTACCAGGTAATTGTAACTCTGCAAAGGAGTAACAGATAAATTGCCAATTATAGATGGCGTTGCAGGTGTATCAACCACGTTAATGGTAATAGTACCGGTACTTCGGCAGTCGGTAGTGTTTGCAGTAACGGTAACATCATATTGACCGCCTTGCCCAACCGTAATGAAGCCACCGTTGCCACCATTAGACCAGTAATAGGTTGCATAATTTCCTACACTCAATTCCACCGAATTACCCGAACAAATAGAAGTTCCCCCACTGGATACAATATTCACAGTACCCACTGGTTCAGGAGTGTAGGTTACAGAAGCCGTGGCCGAAATGCTGTTGGCATCCGTTACAGTAACATAATAGATGGATGTTTGCGTAATATTAGCAGTGGGGGCTGCGCAGGTGAAGCAGCTTAAATTACTACCCGAAGCACTCCAAGCATAACTATATGGAGATTGCCCGTTGGAAATTTGCGGGCTTAAAGTAACCAACTGTCCGTCACACACGTTTTGGTTTGAACCCAAACTTACCTGAAGAGTGGATCCGCCACCAGTGCATTCGCTTGTAGTATAGGCAATAAATGGGGCTACATTTCTTTGATTAGGCATAGTGTCCACCGGTACTATGGTCGCTGAACCACTGCAATTAACCCGCAAATAATAATACATGCCCAGTGCTTCGGCATAGATATTTAATGGGTTCGGTGCAGGAGAAATAGTGGTATAGGCAGAAACATAAATAATCAGTTTGTACTGCCCCGGAGCCGCCGTGGTAGTTCCCGAAATAAGGATACAGCCGTTTTGTTTGTTTCCGAAAGTGTTGGTTGCACTGTTGGTTTTCCAGCAAAGCCCCGCAGGTAGATTGTTAATAGAATCGAAAGTCAGGGAATCCATAGTGATAGAACCTGAAATTACGGTAT
>CAISWS010000184.1 GCA_903889265.1 uncultured Bacteroidota bacterium | reverse complement strand
TTTCTCATAGCCATAATTGACAAACTCCTGATTCAATAACTGGCGAATCGCTTCGCTCACCAGTTCGTTACTCACCCGACTACCGTCCTGCATAGCGGTATGTGTGCTTGGTGCTATGCCACGCTTACCTTCTTTCGGACAGTAGTAAAACACACTGCGCGGAAGCCTGAGCCAAACACATAGCTCTTTCACTTTAACCTGAGGCAGATACTTTTTCACGAGCGATACTTTTTCAGTGAGACGATAGGAGTTTTTTTTAAAAGCTCACCCTGCACTTCTATCTGAAGTGCTTGCTTGGCGACAATCTTTTTCAACCGTTCGTTCTCCTGCTCTAAAGCCCGAACATCAGGGTCAATACGATGATAGGCAGGTTTCAATCCGTCCATCCCTTTGTTGAGGTAACGTTGCTTCCACTTGTGAAGTAGCGATGGTGCCAGGTTGTACTTGCGGGTAGTTTCCATTACCCCTTCCCGCTGGGATTCCTGAACAATGGATAACCGTTCTTCAGGTGTAAATTGTCTTCTTACTTTGCTCATATCCTAAATTGATTTGGTTACAAAAATGATTAAACATTTTTGTCCAGTCATTTAGGGGGCTAAGACAATCAAATGGGAGGATGCTAAAAAAGAAATTATGGCATGGAAGTAAAATGGCTGCTATTATTTCACTATCTTTAAACTACTAAAGTCAAATTATATGTTTCGTGAACCTTCAACTACCGATGTGATAATTGAAATTATTCGCTCACTACCTGAGAAGGAGCGTGTGGTGATTGCAGAATCCATAAAGGAGAAAAAAGGCGTTAAGAAAAATTCGGCTAAGCAAACAGATAAAAAGGCCAAGTACGTTCCGATGGATGAACTATTGCAAAAGTATAAGGGAAAACTTCCCAAAGGCTATAAATTTGACAGAGAGGAAGCCTATTCCCGTTAAGCATGAAGGCTTTTGCTGACACCAATATTCTGATTTATCACTCTTTTGATAAAGGACAAAAAGGCAAAATTGCGGATGCCATTTTAAAAGATCCTGCGAACGAAGTTTTTATTTCCACTCAGGTTCTTATTGAGTTTGCAAATGCAAGTATCAAGAAAGGCCTTTGTACAAATAAGCATGACCTTGAAAGTTTCACTTTCTCATTCAACAACGATTATAACATAATCAGGGTCGAAACCCTGCAGCTTTTAAAAGCTTTTGAGATAAGAGATCATTATAAAATATCTTTTTTCGACAGTCTGATTCTCGCGACGGCATTGTTAAGCGGCTGCGAAATCCTATACACTGAAGATATGCATCACGGCTTGCAAGTTGAAAAGAAGCTTCGCGTAATTAATCCTTTTAAATAGGGTTCTCCTTAGCCAAGTTGATCCATGCAACCCCAATCCTACAAAAACCACATTTTCTATTATCCGCCGCACCATTTCTTTTTCTATGGCGCTGTAATAGCGGCATTTGCAGTTTGTGGGTTTGGCATATATAAGTATGAAGAGCAACGACTGCTATGGATTTTTATGTCGGCGGTTGTTTTTTTGATAGTTTATCTCTCACTAATGGTTAGGCAACATTACGCCCTCGGCAACCAAGATAGGACTGTTAGGCTTGAAATGCGGCTTCGGTATTATATACTAACCGGTAAGCGATTGGAAGAAATTGAACAGCAACTGGGGTTTAAGCAAATAGCTGCTTTACGTTTTGCACCTGATGAAGAGTTGCCAGGTTTAACAGATAAAGCCGTAAAAGAGAATTTAAGCCCCGATGAGATAAAGCGCCATATCATAAACTGGCTGCCCGATAAAATGCGCGTTTAACTATTGCAATTTATTTTTTACTACGCAAATACATTGCGTTCTGCTATGCCATATTTGCCTGCATGAATTATCCACTATGTAGAGAATTTCCTTTTACCATAAGCTTGTTTCTTTTATAAATTGAGCCATTCAAAATAAATTAATGATAACTGCTGAACTATTAGAGGAGGTAATTGACAACGCTACCGAGCAATCGCTAAAAAAGGCGGAAAGGATACTTGCCGCCAAACGCGTTTTTGAATTAAGGCACGATAAAGAAACTGATGAGATAACAGCTAAGGTTTATAGTGAGAGTAATGCCGGTATTTATGATGTAACAATTGATTTGCTCGAAGATTATTACGAGGCTACCTGTTCGTGCGCGTACGATTGGGATAATGATTGTAAACATATAGTGGCGGTAGCGCTGGCCGCGCGGCAAAAGCAGGTATTTGTAAAACTGCCGTTGTTGCAAAAAGAATCAAGTGTCCGTGTACCTCGTCCCTGGGATGTAAGTATTCAATACATGATGCCCAGGGTTTCTTACGGGTTTTATCATTATCATCATAAGTTAGAAATTTCGCCAATTACTAATAAGGGGTTTATAGTAAAATATATTAGCCCGAACGCGCACCAAAACGAAACCATAAAGTTTGAAGCAGATGCTGAAGACCTGGTAATTACAGGTAATAGCACTATCAGGCAAAATAAATTAAGCGATGCCATGGCTGCTACCATTCACATGCTTAGCAGCATGATAGGTGGCATTCAAAATATTGAAAACTTTGTAGACTCTGCCATTGAACTTAAAACCACCGTTCAGGAGCCGCTTTTAAGGGACTATAAAGAATATGTAAAAGAAGCAGACCTTCTTTACGAAGTGCAACACGGGCGCTTGGCGCTGGTAATGAAAGACTCTTCGCTGATATTGCCCCCGCATTTAACAAGCATGGCCAGGCGCACGGCGGGTAATATTTTATCTGACCATGTAACCTATAACAAAGACCTTTTGGGCGGTAAGGCAATTGGTAACGATTGGGGCTATGGTTTTTTTATGGTTAACAAAGATGAAGGTATTGCCCCTGTTATAAAACCCCTAAAAGGCAAGTGGGATAAAGGCCGGCAAAGCTTTAAATCGAATATAGCACAGCTCAACTTATCTGATAGCAACTCTAATATTGAAACACACGATAGTGATTTGTTACAGCTGGCTTTTCAATGCCGGCAGATGCTGCGATATAATGAACTGGTGCGCAGAAAGGATTACAGAACAGACCCATTAAATTCTGAACCTTACCAGGCTTTTACTTCTATACACGAAACATTGCTTAAACTTATTCCGCAGCTAAGTAAGTATCCGCTATACTTTACAAACTACATGCCCAGCAATTGGGAAACCAATCTGAGAAAAAACGATACATATTTATGTAAGCTGGCTATGGAACCCGCAAAGCTTAAAATTAATTGCCACGATGGCACAAAATATTTTGAGTGTGATATTGAACTGAAGCATAACGATGAAGAACTGGATATAAGCGAGTATTCCTTTTTTAACCAGTATTTTATCAGGCATAATAAAGACAATGTAATCTATCACCTTGCAACTGCTGCTGAAACATGGCTGTTGCAGGAACTGATGATTCATAAAAAGCTAAGGACGCCCATAAAGCTGAAAGAGCAGTTTATCAATAGCTATTTAATTCCTATCAGTAAAAAAGTATCGGTTACTTATGATGGGCAGCCATTGGTGCAGCAGGAAACAAAACATGGGCTTACCGGCACCAAATTATATTTAAGTGAGTTGGGTGAAAATATTTTACTGCAACCACACCTGGTATACGGTAATTATGAGGTTGAATTATTCTCTGACGAGGAATATGTAAAAGACGAGAAAGGTAACTTTTTGCATCTGTTACGCGAACGGGAAGCCGAAGATGAACTAAAGCAATTTTTTATTTCTCTTCACCCGCAGTTTCAACAGCAAACAAGCCGCGGGTTTTTATATCTGCATTATACTGAGTTGTTGAACAATGGCTGGTTTATGGATTTGTTTGAAAAGCTGGGCAACCGCAATATTGAAGTGCTTGGCTTTAATAAGCTAACCAAGCTAAAATACAACCCCAATAAACCAAATATTCAAATTAAGGTAGGCTCTGGTATTGATTGGTTTGATATTAAAATAAAAGTTGAATTTGGCAATCAGGTGGCCGACCTGAAAGAAATAAGAAAGGCCGTGTTGCGCAAGGAACAATACGTTACACTAAGCGATGGTAGCGTAGGCATTTTGCCGGAGGAGTGGATAGCCAAATACAGCAGGTATTTCGGTGCCGGAGAAGTGAAAAAAGATGGCCTCCAGATTTCTAAATTCCAGTTTACGCTGTTAGATGATTTTGATGATACTTTGATTGACACGAAAACGCTGAAAGAGTTGCAGCAAAAGAGAATGCGGCTGCGCGAGTTTGAAGAGATAAAAGAAGTAAAGCCGCCCAAAGGCCTGAAGGCTAAATTGCGCGATTATCAGCAACACGGGCTTGCCTGGTTAAATTTTTTAGATGAGTTTGGCTGGGGCGGTTGCCTGGCCGATGATATGGGACTGGGTAAAACAGTGCAGTGCATTGGTTTTTTATTAGACCAGATAAAGAAGTATCCTAAAAAAGCTAACCTGGTTGTAATGCCAACTACGTTGCTATTTAATTGGGAGCAGGAACTTAAAAAATTTGCACC
>CAISWS010000183.1 GCA_903889265.1 uncultured Bacteroidota bacterium | reverse complement strand
TTCCTGAATTTGCTTTATCATTTCCCCTTATTTTAAACTAATCGTTACCCAAATTTTAATGTAGTCAACATCTGGGGAAAATCTTGAAAATGCATTTAATCGTTTTGCATTACCAGGCTGTTCACTCTGTATTTTCTCCGTGCGACACCTGTATTTTGGGTATTTTTCGAAGAAGCCCAATCACTCATTTCTTACTTACCCGGTATAAACCGGCATGCGCATACCCATCATCAAACGCTTTTAAAAGCGTAACAACATATTTACTGCTGTCGGTTTCAAATCCGGGATTCGGCGGGTTGCATAACAAATAATAATTGTAGTCATGGTCGCTCATTTGTTTAGGGTTGATGGTAGCACCTTTTAAGTAACCACTCTTGCTAAAACTCAGGGCAAAATATCCCGGAAAATTTCCATACACCTTATCCACCGGTTTTATAGTTTTTAGCACCTCTGTAACTCCCTGCTGCAATACATGCACCTGATGCCTGTATCCCAGGTCCTCATCGTAATTAAACCCCCGTCCCTCCTGGTAACGCCATCCCACCACCAGCAAAACCAGCATTACAACACCGGTATACAAACCATTTTTCCATACAGCAGTAATTGCAACACCCGCCACAACACAAAACGCCACCATTACAACCGTAGCATACCTGCCCATATAAACCCCGAACAACGAATTAAGCGCCGTAAAAACTACCATAAACAAAACCATCAAAAGCAAAAAGCCGCCATCCCAAACTGCCGGATTAAACTTCTTCGATAAATGCCAATACCAGTTTTCTATTGGCATTTCCCCGCTCTTTTTTTCAAAGAGAGGGTATGTCCGGAGCACTGGGGTGAGTTGGCTGCTGGCTATTTTCGGAAAAAGTCCGTTTTTAACCAACCCCAAAACTAAAATTGATACAACTGTCAGGCTTGTCAAAACACATCTTCCCTGTTGTATAAATACAAACCACGCAAAGCGCTCAAACTGGTGTATAAAATTTCCAATATCAAAAACTACGGCATCCATATGAAATGGAAAAAAATACCATCCATTCTGCCATTTCTGCAACAATAAAAAACACCCAAAAATCAAATAGGGAATTACCGTGGTAAAAAGCCCTGCAGGTGTTAAAGCCCGCGGCCTTTCTTTTGCAACAATCCATTGCACAACAGAATAAAAAATTACCACCACTGGTAAAACCACCGCCACCTCCTTGGTAAGCAGCGCCAGCGATGCAAACAATGCAAACAACATTAAACGGCCCTCGTAATAACTACACAACGCCATAAAAATTAAAAGCGCCAGGGTAATTTCCGGCAGCACCATGCCCGACTGCGCCAGAAACAACGGCTGTATCATGCAAATAGCCGCACTTGCAAGCCCCGCTACAGGGTTAAAGTATTTACTTACTTTTAAATAAACAGCCAGCAAAAGTAATACCGCTATAAAAAAACAAAACTGGTGCGCTACCATTACCTGCTCGCCAAATACCCGCCACACCAGCGCATTCATAAATGTAAAAAGCAAAGGATGCCCCCTCGATAATACCGGTGGTACCGACGCCGGTGCTAAACTTAGGCTATGCTGCACCTGGTAATCAGCCGCCTGGGTATAAACCCCCAGCTCATCCCAAAAATACGGCAGCCTTAAATCGTTCCATTTAAAAACGGTTAAGCAAATAAGCATTGCCACAAAAAAAACGTCATAAAGTCTTCTGTCCCTGCCAGCCATATCAGCAGGCAAATTAAACTTTCCAATCCGTTCCACAATACATCCTTCTTAATGGATGCATCCAAATTTGTCGCGCCCACCTCTAAAGGGCAATGCCATTAAGTTAAGAGAATCTTGACCACAGAGTGGTCAAAGCTTTGTAGCAATAATCAACAAGATTACATGCCACCCAGTAGTGGCAATTTCATTAAGTCAAGGGAATACTGACCTCAGAGAGGTCCTATATTTATAGAAACAACGGTGAAAGATTTATCCAACTCCGGAGGAGTCGCATAAGAATTGGCTTAACTTAACAGTACCGTCCGAAGGGGTGACATGATTTGTCGTTCTATTCTATCCTTTCACATCAGGCCCGGGAACTCATCCCCATCTTTATCTACCCGTAACCACTCATAAAACGCAAAGGGCCTCAGCACCTGAATGCTGAGACCCTTTGCAACAAGAACAAAACCAAATTCCTATTTAATAATATCGAATTTGCTCTGGGTAATAACACCGTTTTCCTTATCAGTAACACGGTAAATATAAGTACCGTTAGCCAGCCCGGCTACATGCACAACATTGCTGTTACCAGTCAAAATCTGGCTGATAACCGCTCTTCCTAAAAGATCATAAACCCCTAAGGTAAAGCCCGCCAGGTTCTGGTTCGAATTTACATTCAGCAACGAAGTTGCAGGGTTCGGATAAACCGAAAGTGTAGTTCCTTCAATCTCTTCAATACCCGTGCAATCTTTCAGCAGAACAGTTGCTATAC
>CAISWS010000182.1 GCA_903889265.1 uncultured Bacteroidota bacterium | reverse complement strand
GAACATCAATTAGTATACCGGCATAACATGTAAACCGGTAGTCAATAATTCGGGTTCCGAAAATATAGATTTAATTGCGTCGGCGCATAGTATTGCAGCCTGTTTGATGTATAAAAATCAAGCTGATCTTACGCACCCAGCAAGGACCGGATCCTTTTAAAGAGCGACGGCGGAGGTTGAAGACTGACTGGTGGTGTATATGTGGGGTCGAGAAAGCGTTTGAATTGGTCTGGCGTAACCTGGGGGAAGGCGTGTTCAAATTTGTTGAGGCTTTTTAAGCCTTTGGGGCCTTCAAAAATATTTCCGTAAAGAAAAAATTCGGGATTAGATTCAAACACCTCCACCGTTTTCTCACCGGCCTGGTGGTAATAGCGCATGCTGCCTTTCTCTGGTATAATACCGTAAACAGCAGCCAGCCTTATTTCATCGGTAGTGTTTTCGCCGGAGGCATGGAGCAGGCGGTGGTCGTATATTAATGCCTCTCCTGCTTTCATGTAAAGCGGCACCATTTTATCCAAGAGTAAATCATTTATCTGGCTATAAGCACCGGTTATATTAGCGCTGCGATAAGTAGTAAGCCAGGTATGGCTATGCGGTATTACCTGTATGGCACCATTATTTTCGTGCAGGTCAACCAGAGGCACCCAGATATTAAACGAGCGGAACTGCTCCTCATCCACAATATTCCAATCCTGGTGGGGATGTAACTTTCCGTTAGTTCCCTTCCCTTTGGCAATATACGAGCCACCCAGGGCTGTGTAGTTTACAAAGTATTTTTCAATGGCGCGGGCAAACACCTTTTTAATCAGCTCATTCATTTTTATCCTGAAATCGGTATCAGGGACATGGGCCGTGGCATACATGCCTTCCTGGTTCCTTGTATGGTGCTCGTAATAAAAGTTCACCAGGGCCGAAACCTCTACCACATCCAGAAAAGGAACGACAACGTATCCCTTTTTCAGCAACTGCTTATCCAGCTGTTCGTCCTTTAATATTTGCTCCATGAGATTACTTATTGAAAAATTTTCGACAGGCGTTTAAAAAAGCCTTCGGGTTGCGTTAATGCCGGCGCCGGCTTATTTTCTTCAAACCCTGCATTTACTTTTAAGTTTGAAATAAGGTTAAGGACTTCCTGACGTGTTAACACCGGCGAAATGTACTCCTTAAACCCGGTGCTTTCCCCCATTTTTGGACGCTCAAAAATATCTGTATAAAAATTTTCAAAGCTTATCAGAAAATCTTCGGGCATTGCAAACGCTTCAACTTTATCGTCTGCCTTATAATGAAATTTCATAGGGGCGCCTTTGGTTTTTACCCCCGCTGTTATGGCCTTGCGAATTTTACCCGACCGGTTGGGAGGAGAATAATGGATAACACTCTGATTCAGTATTACAGCTTCGCCGGCTTTTACATACATGGGCAAGGTTTCGGGTGCAACGGCATCTTCGTTACCGGAAAAGAAAAAGGGGATTGTAGGTGCGCGTAGCGTATTGTAAGCCGGATAATGACTACCCGGTAATACCTGCAGGCCTCCGCTGGTTTCATTAATATCAATAAGAGGTATCCAGCAGTTAAGGGCTACGTATTTGGTTTCGTCCACAATGGTCCAGTCCTGGTGCACACCCAACTCGCTGGTTTCAGAAGACATTTTAAAAAGAAAGGCTGCCCCGAAAGGCTGATAGTTTACAAATAACCTTTCGTAATGCCTGCTCAGTGCCTTAACAATTAAATCGCTTGCCTTTTTCTTATACTCATAATCTGAAGAATAACTGCCCGAAACAAATCCACCGCCCTCAGGCAGGTTGGGATGTAATTCATCAAACAGGTCGTTCAACTGTTTTACTTCTGCCTCATCAATAAAAGGCACAACTACGTAGCCCTGTTTATCAAAAAGGCTTTGCAGATTATCATCTTTAAAAATTCTGACACCCATAACATTTTATTGAAACAAACTTTCAAATACCCTTTTCAGCAAAGGCTTTTTAACCGGCAATTCCTCTTTCATCTCCCCCTTAGGTTTACCATATTTGCGGTGCAAATCTTCCAGTGTCATTTTCGGAAAATTGTAATCTACCAGCCCCATGCTTTTGCCAATTTTAGGCCGGTCGGCAATGTTTTCGCCAAACTGCTCAAAGTTGGTCATAAAGGTATCGTCCTGTTCAAACAGTTCTACTTTATTGGGCGCAAAATCTTTATTCCAGTACGATATATTGAATTTTGCATCCTGATTGGTGAAGAAGGTATTGCAAACTATCCTCACTTTATCAGACATGTTAGCTTCGGAGTAGTGAATGATACTCTGATCAAATATCAGCGCCTGGCCTGCCTTTAAATAAAGTGTTTCGAGGTAAGGCTTAATCTCATTATCAATGGACTCATAAAAATTAGGGATAGAAGAGTGCCGGTAGGTTGGATATAACCGGTGGCTGCCACGCAATGCCTGTATGGCACCGTTGGTGGGTGTAAGGTCGCATAACGGAACCCAGATGTTAATACCAGTGTATTTTGATTCATCCACCAATGTCATATCCTGATGTACGCACATGGCACTTTCAGGGCCGGGCGATTTAACAATAAAACTGCCGCAGATTACTTTTATGTTTTCCAGGTAATGATTGATAGCCCGCTCATCTATACGGCGGATTTCTGAATCGGCTACGGTGCGATAATTTAAATCTTTTGAAAAAGTGCTTGGGAAAAAGCCTTTCTCATCTTTGGGATGAAGGCTGTAATATAAATCTGTCAGTTCTTTAATTTCGCCATCAGTATAAAACGGCACTACCACAAAACCGTCTTTTTCAAACGCATCCTGCAGCGCCTGGTCGCGAAATACTTTCAGCATTTTGGGGAATGAAAACATAGAATTTATTTTATGAGGCTACCAACCGTTTTTTAATCTCGCGTGCAATGTTAAGCGGGGTGTATTTCTGCAAAAAACTGCGGTCATCTGTCCACACAAATTTTTCTTCGGCTACCGGCGCAGCTACCGGGGCTTTTTGCTCAGCCTCCTGTTTTGCCTCCTCTTGTTTCTTAGTGCCATCGGCGTGATAGCTAAACAGGGCCGCCAGTTTTTCGCACATCGGCACGTTAAACTCATTGCCGTTTTCCTTAATCAACTCAACCAGCTCTTCTGCAGTAAATTTGGGAAGCGTATAAGGCAACTCCGCTTCTACTTTATAACCCTCAATCAATTCTCCTTTGTCGTACATTTTTGAAAGGCCCGGGTTATTGTATTTGAAGAAGAAAGATTCATCCACTTTATACTTCAACACTTTATCCTTATTGCCGCCTGGTTTAAGGTAATAATGGGTTAGCTGTGCCTCTTTTTGGGTAAAGCCGATGCCAAACGCAATTCGCGCTGAATCTGAAGCATTGGGTGGCGAACCGTGGAAAGTGCGGTTATCAAAAATCATTACCTCGCCGGCTTTCATTTCAACCAATTGCAGGTAAGGAAAAATAGTAAACATGTGTTCGGCAATAGGCGATGGCACCTGTGGTGAAGGCGACGGCCGGTAACTACCTAAAAAATTATGACTGCCACGCATAACGCCGAGCGCGCCATTATCAAGATTAACATCTACCAATGGACTCCAACAGGTAACAGAGCAAAACTCATCCTCATGATCGACAAAACTCCAATCCTGATGCACTGGTACTACGCCCAGCGGATTTTTTTCTTTGATAACAAAGCTACTTACGAATGGTTTGGCATTTTCAAAATGTGCGCTTAGTTTGGGTAAGGCCACATCATATATCTTCTCCAGAATTTTAGGCAGCAAAGATTTATCCTGCACATCCATGCTTATATGGAAACCAAAGCCAGCCTCGTCTTTTAAGGCAAGGCTTTTATAGTAATCAAGCAAAAGTTTTACTTCATCCTCATTCAGTAATGGCAACTTTACATAACCTTCGCGCTCAAAAAACTCCTGAACAGCAGGGTCTTTAAAGAGCGTTTTCATTTTTCGGCCGCGCTTTGCTTTGGTAATCAGAAAGTGCAGCTTTAAACTACTTACAGGTTTAACTGTATAGCTAAACTCTTCGACTTTTTCACCAAAAAGAGGCCTTTCGCCAATATTGTAATAGCGCTGAAACATATCATCAGGCATTAAATATTTTTCGAGGTTCTTTTTTTCATTCAGGTGATAAAGCATCAATTGGGCATCGGCAGAAACGATACCGTATGTGATGGCCAGTCTTTCTTTATCGCTTGTGTTCGGCGATGAGGCATGCAATACTGCATGGTTAAAGATAAAGGCTTCGCCGGCTTTCATGGGCAAGGCCTCCATTTCACTCCAAATCTCATCGCCCAGGTTAGCGTATTCACTCACCAGGTTTGGGGTGCGCAGGGTATTGGTAAATTTATGGCTACCCGCCAATACCCTGATAGCACCGTTTTTTTCGTCAGTATCAACCAGGGGCACCCAAACAGTAACTGATTCAAATTTCGATTCGTCAACCACTGTCCAATCCTGGTGCACCGGCATTTTGCTGTTTTGCCCGGGTGCTTTGCATAAAAAGCTGCTACCCAGCTTTTTTATACCAGTAAACAGACTATCAGCTTTTGGGCCAAAAGACTTTTCCGCCTCTTCAGTTATCCGCTGCTTAAACTCCGGGCTTGCATTAAAAGTGGAAGAGTAAAAGTTACCTGGCACTTCTTTATGCATATCGTAAAAAAGCGCTGAGAGGCCTTTAACTCCGGCTTCATTCAAAAAAGGAACAACTACATAACCATCGCGGTCAAACTGCTTTTGCAAGTTATCATCATTAAATATCCGGGCCATTATTTTATCATTTTATCAGTTAGAGAAAACTGCCTTCAGTTTTTCAACAAAGTTTTTTGTTTGGGGCTCGTCAAAGCGCGGCTTTTTCATGCGTAGTTTAAACTCCTGCATATCAATACCCCTTGGCTGATATTTAAATTGCCTTATTACTTTGGCTCCTTCAGGTTGTTTCCAGGGGTTAAAGTGCATGTAAAACTCATGGTCAACCTCCAGCACATTTACTGTGTCCTTATCAACCGCCGGATTCATATGGTAATGTAAAGAAGGCACTTCCGAAGGAATTAATATTAATTGAATAGCCAGCCTCAGGTCATTGGTTTTGTTGATGGCAGAATAATGAACAATACTATCATCCAGTATTACTGCATTACCTGCTGTCAGATTCATAGGTACCAGGTAATCGGCAATAATTTCGTTTTTAATGCCTTCCAGTTCCCAGGGTATCATAGGGCCACGTACCTCGCCAAAACGTTTATGGCTGCCGGGTACCACCTGTAAAGTGCCATTTTCCGTGGAGGAATCAACCAGCGGGCACCAGATAGAAACCGTGCAGCATTTTCTTTCATCGGCAAAGGCCCAGTTTTCGTGTAAAGGAACCTCACCGGTATCGGTTTTTTTGCGGATATAGTTGGCAATAATCGGTTTATAATCGGCCAGCCATTTTTCTACATGCGGTTTAAAATAATCGGTGATGATTTTAAAAACCTCCTTTTTATACTCTATATTTTTATCAATAAAGGTAAAGTCGTAAGTAATAAAATTGGCGCCTTCAACACCGGTTTCATCTGCAGTTATCTGTCCGCCGCTTTTGGGCAGGGTATCATAAAACTTCTGCTTCAGTGCCGCAACTTCTTCTTTTGTAATGAAGGGGATTTGAATATAACCATCGCGTTGAAATTGAGCCTCAAGCTTGTCGTCAACCATTACTCTTCTCATAATGTCAATTTGGATTAAAGTTAATAATAAAATTGCGAAGTAAATGTAGGGTGCTGCGTTGGCCGGTACGCTGATAAAACTCAGACTTTAAAAAATAATCAGTTCGACTTTTGTTTTAAAAAATACAAACCACTGCATTTAAACCAATTTATCTGGCATTGTTAAATATAACACCCTCATAACTAGTTTAATAAATCGATTTATAGAAAGTAAAAACCTCTGATGCGGGGAGCATATATTTAATCGTGAAACCGGTTGGTTAAATACCGCTGCCGGTTAAAAATTTCCAGATAAAATATTTTATCCAATCAGTTTTTGCCACCGGCTTATAGAGTTGGCTCTGCTGTAACTCTGGTTTGTATTTTTTTAAAGTTTCCATGTACCGGTCGAAATAGCTTACTAATTGAGGCTCTTTACCGTCCATTATTTCCCGGATGGTGGTGTAGTTAAAATGGATGAAAATAATGGGCCAGATACCGTTAATCAATACTTGCCCGTTTACTACCTGGCGCAGGCACAGAAACCGGTTCCACTCAGCCACGTTGCAGCCCTGGTGGCGTAATATCATGGCATCCTCGCGCATTACTGGTATCAGGTCTAAATATTTCTGGTCATCGAAGGTTCCCCGAAAGGCATTTTTTTTGCAGTAATACAAACAACATTCTGCCCACCATTGCAAGGTATCAGATGCATTGCGGTTAACGGCAATAAAGCCCGCATTAAACAAACCTGCCCTGAAATTGGCCTCCAGCCAGTTTTGATCTTTAACCGGCGACCGGTCGTAGTAGTGTGGGGTTAGCAAAAAGGCATGGTCAGTTAATTCATCAAATAAAAAGGAATAATCGTGGTAAAAGAAAAGATCGTTATCCAGGTAAATGGCTTTTGTTATTTCGTCTTGTGCCAGTAAAAACTTCAAAAAACAGGGTTTAAGGCTCCAGCGCTGCCGGTCTTTTTGGTTGTGATATTTAGCTGATATTTTCTTGACTAGTTCATCTGCACTGATATCGGCGATAGCATATATTTTAATGTGCTCTGACTGAACCGATGCCGTATCGCCATCCGTCATAAGCACATGCAGGATAGTGTTATTATCGTACTGCAACAGCGAATTGCGTAAGGCAAAAACCTTGTAGAGGTGGTCGTAGGTGGTAATAGTGCAAAAGTGATTCATGGTGCCTGAAGCGGTAAAATAACTCAATTGCCGCGAAGATTGTATACCGAAAACCGGTAGCTTTAGGAATAAATCGGCATATACCATTGGAAAAGTGCGGCGGATATTCGCAAACTTAGCGGCCAATGGTCTAAATTAGACGGGTTTATGGAGGGTTCAGAAAACAGCGATAAGGGGGCATTCAGGGTAAAAGACTGGTGGTGGAGCAAGGCTGCTTTACTGATGGGCATGATTTATCTTTTTGCCGCCTGGTATCATATTTCGTTAGTCCAATTCGTTCCACTCTCGGTTCTGTCGTTAATAACCATCAGTGGTTTTGCCAGTATGGGCTACCTGTTTAACGACCTGTTTGATATTGAAAAAGATGCCGCAGCGGGTAAGTCGAATTTTTTAGCGGGTAAATCCCCGGTTTTTATTTTGCTGTTATTTATAGTGTCCTCTGTTTTTGTTTTTGGCCCGTGGTGGTTTTTGCCGAAAGATAACTTCAGCTATACGCTTATTACAGCGCAGATATTTTTGTTTATAATTTATTCAGTGCCACCGGTAAGGCTTAAAGAAAGGGGTATAGCCGGTATTATTACCGATGCACTTTACGCGCACGGATTACCACCGGTTTTAGCCGCCTATACTTTCGCACTGGCGGCACAACACCCTTTTCATTTTTCAGAAATAGCGATGCTTTTTATCTGGCAAACTACTTCGGGTATAAGAAATATTCTGCTGCACCAGTTTGATGACCTGGAGGCTGATAAATTATCAGGAAGCAAAAATTTTGTGGCCGGTATGGAGCCGGTTCAATTCCGAATGGTATTTAAATTGCTGATTGTGGCGGAGGTGATTTTAAGCCTCGCGTTTTTTGCGTTGTTGCTTACGGTTAACGCGCTATTCGTTATTTGTTTGGTCACTATCGTTGCGCTTTCGGTTGCGGCATGGATGGTTTACCAGGCAAGTAACAAAGATCTGTTCGCTGACGTGGTATGGCGGTTTTTCCCCAATAATGTTTCTGAAAAATGGCTGCCCCCGGCTTACTTAATTATTCTATCGGCGGCCGATTTCAGGTTTATGATACTGCTGGTGGTTCACCTGGCCATTTTTAATTTTGATGTTTATTACCAGGTG
>CAISWS010000181.1 GCA_903889265.1 uncultured Bacteroidota bacterium | reverse complement strand
GAACAGTATCACTTACCGCCGTGCTTACTGTATTACCCACATCGCTTACAACATGGCATTTGATATTGAAATGATCAAGAAGTTGTATGCTGAACTTCCTTCTAAAATTGCAGCAGCCAGAACATTACTGAACCGCCCTCTCAGCCTTACCGAAAAGATATTATACGCCCACCTACATACAGACCAAAAGCTTGAAAACTTTGGACGTGGTAAATCATATGTTGATTTTGCACCAGACCGTGTAGCCATGCAGGATGCAACTGCGCAGATGGCGTTGCTGCAATTTATGCAGGCAGGCCGTCCAAAAGTTGCCGTGCCTTCTACCGTTCACTGCGATCACTTAATAGTAGCTCATAACGGAGCCGGTGCAGATTTAAAAGAAGCTAATATTACTAACCGCGAAGTATATGATTTCCTGGGTTCTGTCAGCGATAAGTACGGTATCGGTTTCTGGAAACCAGGTGCAGGTATCATTCACCAGGTAGTGCTTGAAAACTACGCTTTCCCCGGTGGAATGATGATAGGTACTGATAGCCACACGGTTAACGCAGGTGGTTTGGGTATGGTGGCTATTGGTGTTGGCGGTGCTGATGCCTGCGATGTAATGGCCGGCCTTGCATGGGAGTTGAAATTCCCTAAACTGATTGGTGTTAAACTAACCGGTAAACTATCGGGTTGGACTTCAGCAAAAGATATTATTTTAAAAGTGGCAGGTATTCTTACCGTAAAGGGCGGAACCGGTGCTATAGTTGAATACTTTGGTGAAGGTGCCGATTCGCTTTCGTGCACTGGTAAAGGCACTATCTGCAACATGGGTGCTGAAATTGGCGCCACCACTTCTATTTTCGGATACGACATTAAAATGGAAGCTTACCTGCGTGGTACTTCACGTGCTGATGTGGCTGATTTAGCCAACGCAGTTGCCGAACATTTAAAAGGCGATAAGGAAGTATATGCCGACCCTGCAAAATACTTCGACCAGGTAATTGAAATTAACCTGGATGAATTAGAGCCATACATTAACGGCCCTTTTACGCCGGACTTAGCATGGCCACTTTCAAAATTTGCTGCTGCGGTTAAGGAAAATAACTGGCCAGCAACTTTAGAAGTTGGTTTAATTGGTTCATGCACTAACAGTAGTTATGAAGATATCACCCGTTCTGCTTCATTGGCAAAACAAGCGGTAGATAAAAACCTGAAAGCAAAGGCTGAATTTACCGTTACACCGGGCAGCGAAATGGTTCGCTTTACAGTTGAGCGCGATGGTTACCTGGGCATTTTTGAAGGAATGGGTGGTGTGGTACTGGCAAATGCCTGTGGCCCTTGTATCGGTCAATGGAGCCGCCATACAAACGACCCTAACAAAAAGAACTCAATCATTACTTCCTTCAACCGTAACTTTGCGAAAAGAAACGACGGAAATCCGAATACACATGCCTTTGTTGCTTCTCCTGAAATTGTAACTGCATTTGCTATTGCCGGCGACCTTACTTTCAATCCTGTCACGGATTACCTGACCAACGAAAAAGGGGAGAAAGTTAAGTTAGATGAGCCAACAGGATTGGAGTTTCCAACTAAAGGCTTTGCTGTTGACGACCCGGGCTTTCAGGCACCCGCTGCAGATGGAAGTAAAGTTGAAATTAAGGTTAGCCCAACTTCAACCCGCTTACAACTGTTAGCTCCGTTTGCAGCATGGGAAGGCACTGACTTAAAAGGGCTTAAACTGCTTATTAAGGCAAAAGGAAAATGTACTACTGACCATATTTCTATGGCCGGCCCATGGTTGAAATTCCGTGGTCACCTCGATAACATCTCTAACAACATGTTAATAGGTGCTTTGAACTTCTACAACGAAAAAACAAACTCCGTTAAAAACCAGTTAACCGGCGAGTACGGCGAAGTTCCTGCCGTTCAGCGTGCATATAAAGCAGCCGGTATCGGCTCGATTGTGGTTGGTGATGAAAACTACGGTGAAGGCAGCAGCCGCGAACATGCCGCTATGGAACCGCGCTTTTTAGGAGTTCGTGCTATCCTGGTAAAATCATTTGCCCGTATCCACGAAACCAACCTGAAAAAACAAGGTATGCTTGCACTTACCTTTGTAAATAAGGAAGACTACAACAAAATACAGGAAGATGATGCTATTGATATTTTAGGCTTAACCTCTTTTGCTCCGGGCAAAAACCTAAGCATTCAGTTAAACCACAAAGACGGCAACAAAGAAACCTTTGAAGTAGCCCACACCTACAATCAACAACAGATTGAATGGTTCAAAAAAGGCGGCGCTTTAAATATCATCCGTGAGCAGGTAGGTAAGTAATTATTAGGTTTTCACCTTGGCAAAGCGCGGAGAGTTTTCTTCGCGCTTTTTTTATTTCTCACACTAAGGGAAGTCTTTTAAGAATCAATGTTTTTCGTTAACTTTATAATTATGAAATATCTGGTAGAAATAAACTCCGATACCCCAAAAGGCTCCAAGCTCATCAAGTATATTGAGGAACTTGATGCCTCTGAAAGCGATGTTCATATTTTGAATGAGCCACCTCTTACTGATGAAGAAATGGGGCTTCCGCCTACAAGGCGTGTATCTGAAGCCACTTTAGATGCATGGCTGAAGCCGGATGAGAACGAAGAAGGATTTACTGTAGAAGAGGCTTTAGAATATATTCGCAAAAAAAGGCAAGGGAAAAAGAAGCAATAGGGTAATGAAATTAGATTTGAGGAAGCGCGCTTTGAATACACTTGCCGATATTACGGATTGGATAGAGTTTCAAAATACAATCGGCTCAGGCGAAAGATGGCTTGCCAAAACTTTTGAAGAGTTGGCCAATGTAGCTGCAAGCAATGTGAACCATAGTATTTGTAAAGACCCCAAACTTGCCAAATTTCAATACCGATGCTTTACCTATAAAGATAAATGGGTAGTTGCGTATAAAATTGAACGCAATCAATTTGTAGTTTATCGCTTCATTTATGGGCCTTGGTTGGATTATTGAGTACCTATTGCTTTATAAATTTTTCAAAAACAATATCCCCACCAATTACAGTTTTCATAAAGTAAACTCCCGCAACAAGATTTTGAACCGGGATTTCGATCTGGTAAGAGCCTGAAATTAGTTGTCGGCCGGTTTCATCAAAAATTGAATACTCATGATACCCACTGACCCCCATAACATATAATAAACCATGAGTAGGGTTTGGATATAGATTTAGTGCTGGTTTTGATCATAACGAATTTATTCCACTCCATATTTCCTGCGGATTGTAATTACCACAAGCCACGCCATTTTTATTATAAGAAATCAAGCTTATAGCATAATTATTATCTTGTGACGTACCTTGCTCGGCGTAATATATATCATCTGCCATTCCTAATCCGGAGGCCCAGCCATACTTGAAGTTATCACTCAAAGAGGCTAAAGTTTCATAAAGCGCAATTGTTCGGGAAACGCAATATGTTGTGGTGTCCGGATACTCCGTATCAATTCCTCCGAATGGAAGACCAGTAAAAGGCAAAACTGCGGAATTAAGATTTGAATAGGAAGTATCCAGAGGATAATATGAATCATATGCTCCGGTATTGTAAGTATAAAAAACTGAATTGCTATCTACTGAAAAGCTCTTGCTGGTTACAATAACTCGATAGCAAATGGATGGATAACAAGAGCAGGCATCGTAATAGTGAAAGCTCTGATAAACAAAAGTATCTCCTATAGAAAAATTATAGATTTCTCTATTTGTTGGGAAACCAATTTGAGCGTTGCCACTGGTAAAACTCAAAATCATAAAGAGAAAAGGAACCTATAATCTTTTCATGTCAGATATTTACAATCACATAAATATGGAAAACAATTATTGCAATATTAGGGCTTGTTTAAACTACCTCAACAACGTCACCGTCCCCGCCCTCTTCAAATTTTGCCCGTCCAGGTAAACAATAGTCATTTCGTAGGTATAAATACCCTGGTATGCTGGCTTACCTTTATATTGGCCGTCCCATCCGTCTTCCAGATCCTGGCCTTCATATACTTTCTCTCCCCACCTGTCAAATATCTGGATACTAAAATACGATGCGCCAATCGTATAAACCTTAAATATTGAATTGGCGTTGCCGCTACCTGGCGTAAAAGCATTAGGTACAAACAGGTGTTTGTCTCCATTTACATTCAGGGTAAAGGTCAAGGTATTACTGCATCCTAAAGTATTAGTAACAGTAACACTGTATATCGTAGTTGCACTGGCAAGCGAAGTTGGGTTAGGGCAATCGCTGCAGGTTAAAGAATTAGCCGGGTTCCAGGTATAAGTATAAGTGCTTGAAGGCGTAACATTCAATGGCAAAACTAACTGGCTGCCAAAATTCATATTCAGCGAATCACCAATAGTAACCGCAAACGAATCCGGCTGGGTTACAATCGAACTATCAGTAACGGTACAACCATGAGAATCGGTAACGGTTACTTTATAAGTTCCGGCAGGAAGGTTTTGTATAGCCGATGAACCCTCTCCATTACTCCACAAATAAGTATATGCCGGGGTTCCTCCCTTGGCAGTTGTAAATACTTCGCCGTCGCTAAAGCCGTAACAGCTTACATTGTAGGCGCTATCTATTGGCACGCCAAAGTAAGCAGCAGTATCAATAGTGTATTGGCCGGTAACCGTACAGTTTTTCTGATCTGTAACAGTTACAGTATAATATCCCGGTAAAACATTTGAAGCTGCAGCAGTAGATTGCGCCGGATTGGTATTCCAGCTATAACCGTATGGCTGATGGCCTCCCGCTCCGGCTACCGTTACAGATGCATCGGCTTCACCATAACACCGTTCATCTGTTTTCTGCACCAGGCTTACAGTTGGGTTCGCATCAACAACAACTATTGCTAAGGGCGCAGTTATGTAATCACATCCGTTAGCATCAACTAGTGCCGCGCCATAGGTACCGGCTGTCGTAACCGTAATCTCAGGGTCAGTGCTGGCGTTCGTCCATTCATAAGCAGCATAAGTACCGCTAAACGATAACGTAACGCTGCCTCCGTCACAAAACTCAAGCGGCCCTGAAGCAACCACTGCTACCGGCGCTGGCGGCGAAACGGAAACATTTACCGATGCGGTTGCTGTGCAACCGTTATCATCTGCCGTAAGTGTATAAGCAAAAGTTTGGGTGGCGGTCGCAGTATTTGAGTAGCTAAACGATGGTTGTGCAATATTCGCATTATCCAGGTTAGTAGCGGGTGCCCAGGTATAGGCCACGGTTCCAACCCCTGCAGTACCAAGTTGAACAGTTCCGCCGGAACAAACTGTCTGAGCTGCTCCCGGATTTGCAGTTGGTGGGTTTCCTACATTTACTGCCACAGAAGTTGCGGTGCCGTTGCATCCGTTTTCAGTTACATTCAGGGTAACATTGTAATTGCCCGCGGTAGCCCAGTTAACGGAATATGGCCCTTGCCCGGTTCCGGTGGTGTTGCCGCCGTTAAAGCCCCAGTTGTAGGTAGCCCCGGCGCTATTGCTACCGGTATAAGTAACTGTTACGTTTTGGTTGATACAGGCAGATGAAGGCGCCACGGTAAACGTGGTTACAATAGGTGCATACATGGTTACAACAGCCGTGCTTGTTGCACTGCAACCATTCTCAGATGCGGTTATGGTATAAGGTTGTACAACATCGGCTGTAGTTGGGTTTACCCCCCCGATTACAGGATTGGAAATGCCGGCATTGCTTAATCCTGTGGTTGGCGACCAGTTATAGGTAACCCCGGCAACCCCGGCAACACCCAGGTTTGCCGAGCTGCCTGAGCAGAACTGGACAGCAGGCCCTGCATCAGCTACCGGGATGGCATTAACAGTAACAACGGTACTAACGGGTGTAACGGTGCAGTTATTCTCACTTACGCTTAATGAAACCGAGGGGCTACCGGCGTTGGACCAGTTAACCGTGTAAGGCCCTTGCGTCGTTCCGCTTACAATATTGGCACCTCCGAAATTCCAGGTATAGGTAGCAGTAGCGTCATTGCTGCCGGTATAAGTAATAACTGTATTCTGCCCGGTACAAACAGTTGAGGGGATTACCGTGAAAGTATTACTTACCGGCGGATACAGAGTAACTACGGCAGTGCCTGACGATGAGCAATTGTTTTGGGTGGCAGTAACCACAAACGGATAACTAAGTGTAGTAGTGCCCGGATTAACCGCCGAAAAAACCGAGTTTGATACAGCTGCATTACTTAACCCTATTGCGGGGGCCCATGAATAACTTACCCCTGCCACAGCAGGCGAGCCAAGTGTTACCTGTGCACCTGAGCATACCTGCACCGCAGGGCCGGCATTGGCAACCGGTATAGTATTAACAGTAACCGGCAAGGTGCCGGTGCCAGAAGTACAGCCCTGATCAGTTATATACAAGGTAACATTTTTGGTGCCTGAGGTTGCCCAGTTAATACTATCAGGCGGGGTGCCCGGTGTATTGATGCCTCCGTCAAATCCCCAGTTAAAAACGGCAGTTCCTGAATAGGTGCCGGTATAGCTTAAAAAAGTGTTTTGCCCTACACAGGCCGAGGCTGAACTTGTGGTTATAACCGGTGTGGTTAAATTAACTACTGTAGCCGTTACGGCAGTTGTGCTGTAACAGCTGTACCTATCAGTTACCGTAACTCCATATGCAGTTGTGCTGGCAGGATTTACTGTTATGGAAGCGGTATTTTGCCCACCGGGTGACCAGCTATAGGTATAAGGTACTGAACCTAACAAGGTTTTAGGTGTCAGATTTAAGGTGGCGCCCGCAGTGCAGAGCAAGGTGTCGTCAATTCCGCTTATTTGCGGGCATAGGTTAACCTCCACTAACGAGATACTATTTGAAGCGCAGGAAAGGTCATTCCATGTTCCGCTGGCATACATCTCAACGCATTGCTCGCCATTAGTACAAGTGTAACTACTACTACCTGTGCAAAATGCGCAGCCAAATAGTGAAGAGTAACAGCCCGGGCTGTTAATTCCACCGCCCCAACCGCTATTGTTCGGTTCGCCGGGGTTCCAGTTGGTATATCCAAGCGGAGTACCATCCAGGGTTATAAACGGATAACTATCGCCAGCGCCGGTACGGTGATAACCAATCCATATAACAGCCCCGCCATTTAGCCAACCCGCGGCATCAATGGCAGCGCTAACATTGGCATTTTCGGTGGCATCATTCATTACCGCTGTATGTGCCCCCAGAGTTTGGGCATCTGCTTCTGCCTGTGCGGCATCCTCACTGGTGGTATTTACAAAGTAAAGGCTGCAAGGCTCACCCGATACAACCAACTCGGTATAATGGCCTGCTGCAGCAAAAGCTGCCCTGATTGCTGCCGTATTGCAACCCTGAGGTGTTTGGCCCAGGGAACGGAGTGAGATAACCAGAAAAAATAAAACGAGTTTTAGGGGTAGGTATATATGCTTCATCTATTTCGGGGATATGGAGGCTGAATTTACAATAATATTTGAAAAGAAATCCAAAATGTTATTTAAAGGAATCAGTTATCTGTCCGATGAAAAAGCAAAGGAAAGCAGCATGGTTAATACCCTAAATTTTCCGGAATTCCATTCTTTGTAATAGACTGAATTTATGCCCGTTTCGTTGCAGTATCCTGTGCTAAATTTCTCAGGCAATTGCCTCAAAAGTCAGGAGTTGGGCTCCATTCTTCCATATTTGCTCCCCAAGCGCTTTCAGCAGGGGTAAGTCATCGGCTTCCACAATGCCAAAAATATTGCACGCATCCAGTCCTCTGCCTTCCCCGTAGTATATACCCAGGCAGTTTGCTGTTTTTGCGCGCTCAGGATTTAGTGGCCCCAATACGATTTCGCCGGGCTTAGTAAAGACCGAGGCGTTTTCCTGAATAATATCAAGGCCGTGCGCATTATCTGTCCAGACTTCCTGGCCGGATAAACGGGCATGAAAAAATAATTTGGTAAATGGAAGGATGCCGGCGAATGCCGTAACGGTAACGGGTGCTTCATCCTGGTAATACCTGAACCGGATTATTTGATGGCTTGGTGTTTTAATTGTAAAACCGGGCATGCAGTCTTTTTTACAAAATAAGCGATTCCGGGCTTCATGTCACAAAATCAAAAAAGGTTTATGTCGTTTTCCTGTAGTTCAATATGGCCCATGTATTAAAAATAACCGCCAGGATGATAATGGCCACAAAGTGGGGCAAAATATCATGAAATGTACTTCCCTTTAAAACCACCATACGCATCACTGCCGCAAAATGGCTCATAGGGCTTATATACGAAAGCACTTGCCCCCAGCCTGGCATGCTGTCAATCGGTGTAAAAACGCCGCTTATCATATTAAAAACAAGCACAAAGAAGAATGCGAGTGACACGGCCTGCTGTTGTGTATCAGAATACGTAGAAATAAGAAGGCCTGCCCCCAAAAGCGTTAACAGGTATACCGATAAAAATCCGTACAACAAGCTGATATTACCTACCGGTACTATATTATAAGCAACCCGCGAAATAATCATACCTATAGTAAACACAAACATGCTAAGCACCCAATACGGTATCAGTTTGGCTAATATGAAATCATATTTTTTTACGGGAGTAACATTAATTTGCTCAATAGTGCCAATCTCCTTTTCCTTTACAATATTCAGCGATGCCGAAAATGCACCGATACCGGTAAGCAGCGAAACCATCAGGCCGGGAACCATGTATAAAAAATAATTCATAAACGGGTTATACCAGTTTTCGTTTACAAGGTCAATACTGGCGGCTTCGGCAAAATGTCCGGGTTGGTCCCATTGCAAGCGGATATTCTGATTGAAATCGGCAATGATGGCCCCCAGGTATCCACTACCCACACCGGCTTTTGTTCCGTTAATTGCATTGACGGCTATAAATAGCTCTTCGTGGCCATCGCGCACCATGTTTACTTCAAAATTATGAGGAATTTCAAGCACGATATCAGCGTTGTTTTGCTCCACTAACTTAGCACCTTCTTTATACGATTCGCGATAGCGCCCGTTGCTGAAATATTTTGAGGCGTATATTTTATCAATCAGCTTTCTTGAATATGTAGAGTGGTCATGGTCTACCACTGCAACCGCAATCTTCTTTACCTCAAAGTTGGCCGCAAGCGGCAACAAGGTTAGCTGAATAATAGGCCCCAGTATGATGGAAAACAGCAGCGATTTGCTGCGCAATATCTGCCTGAATTCCTTTTGCAACAAAAATCTTAAAGTTCTCATGCCAGGCGTATTTTAAATTTGCGAATATTAACCACTATCAGCACAAAGGTTATAAACGCCAGAACCAGCGTTTCGCGCCATATTGCTGAGAAACCCAAACCCTGCAGCATTATTGCTTTTACAATTGTATAATAGTACCGGGAAGGTACGATGTACGAAATGCCCTGCATCCATATGGGCATGTTCTCAATGGGAAACATAAATCCTGTTAACATCATGGTCGGTAACATCAGGCTCATCTGACTGGTCATCATAGCTGCCATCTGTGACTCGGCCCCTACTGATATCCATAGGCCAAGGGCAAGGCAGGAAATAATAAACAAGGTGCTCTCTAAAAACAGTAATAAAACACTTCCCTTAATGGCGAGGTCAAGCAAATAAACGCTCATCAGTAATATAGCTGCAAGATTCAGCAACGATACCAACAGGTAGGGAATAGTTTTGGCCAGTATTACCAGGTACGGTTTAAGCGGCGATACCAATAAAATTTCCATAGTTCCCATCTCTTTTTCCTTCACAATGGCAATAGAGGTCATCATGGCGCAAATAAGCATTAGCACTAAGGCCATAACCCCGGGTACAAAATTTGGCGCGCCAAGCAATTCGGGGTTGTAGAGCATTTTAACCTGGGGCACTATGGTTTGCGAAACATTAGTTTGAGCCAGTGCTTCGGCCTGGTAATCATTAATTATACTGGTAAGGTAACTGGTAAGCGTAGTGGCGGTATTTGGGTCGCTTGCATCGGCAATAATCTGTATCTGCGCCTTGTTAAGGTGTGAAAGGTCATTGTAGAAATGGTCAGGAAAGATAACTGCCATTTTGATATTGCCAGACCTAAGCTCAGCTTCAATCTGGTCGTGGGTTAGTGCAGCTTTTTGTACTTTAAAATATTTGCTGGCTTCAATTTTCCGGATAATTTCCTGAGAGCCGTAATCTTTTGCATAATCGCAAACCACTATTCTCGAGCCCTTGATTTCATTACTCAATACAAAACCGAAAAGCAATACCTGAGCAATTGGTACCCCAAAAAGCATCAACAGCGTTTTCCGATCGCGAAAAACGTGGTAAAATTCTTTTTGAATAAAGGCAAACAACTGTTTTAAAACTGCTGTGTTCATATTAGTCGGCTTTACGTTTGGCACCACGTGCCAGTTGATAAAAAACCTCATTCATAGAATTAACCGAAAACTGCTTTTTCAGATTTGCCGGTGTATCAAATGCATCAATCCGCCCGTCAACCATTACCGAAACGCGGCCGCAATATTCAGCTTCATCCATATAGTGGGTAGTAACAAAAGCGGTAATACCTCTGTCCGATGCTTCATATATCAAATCCCAAAATTGCCTGCGGGTTACCGGGTCAACCCCACCAGTAGGCTCATCCAGGAAAACAATTTTTGGCCGGTGAATAACCGCTACTGAAAACGCCAGCTTCTGCTTCCATCCCAATGGTAAAGAACCAACAAATGTTTTTGCTTCGGCGGTTATGCCCAAGCGGTCCAGCAGTTCAGCTCCCCTGTCTTTAATCTCCTTATCACTTAGTCCGTAAATACCTGCGTAAAAAGTAATGTTTTCCATCACCGTCAAATCTTCGTATAACGAAAATTTCTGACTCATATAGCCAATATTCTTTTTAATCTCTTCCGCCTGTTTGTATACATCAAACCCCGCCACTGTTGCGGTGCCGGAGGTAGGAACAGATAGACCACAAAGAATACGCATAGCGGTGGTTTTTCCTGCGCCATTAGCACCCACAAAGCCGAAAATTTCGCCCTGCTTAACATCAAACGTGATGGCATCAACCGCCACAAAGTCGCCGAAGCGCTTGGTCAGTTTATCTGCTTTTATGGCTATATTATCCATTTAATTTCTCCGTTATTCTTATAAAATAATCTTCTATGCCTGCTGTTATTTCGGCTATCTCCAGGTTTGTTTGTCCCTTGGCGGTTAGGTAAGCTGTAAGCTTACTTACGTCAGCATCTGCATCCTGTTTAAAACTCAAATGCATGGCATCTCCAAAAGTGAAACAACTGTAAGTACCTTCATAGCTGCGCAGGTCCTGCAATAGCTTATGCATGTTGGCTGACTTAACAGCAAATAATTTTCCGGGATATTTTTTTACCGTATCAGCCGGTGATGCAATACTTAAAATCTTTCCGCCCTCTATCAATGCAATCTTATCGCATAAAGCAGCCTCGTCCATGTAAGGGGTTGATACCAGTATGCTGATACCCTGGTGCTTCAACCTTTTCAGCATATCCCAAAACTCAACCCGCGAAACGGCATCCACACCGGTGGTAGGCTCATCTAAAAACAACACCCTGGGTTTATGTATCAACGCGCAGCACAAAGCAAGCTTCTGTTTCATACCACCAGAAAGCTTACCGGCACGGCGGTCTTTAAAAGGTTCTATTTGTACATAAATATCCTTTATCAGGTCGTAGTTCTCTTTGATGCTGGTATTAAAAATGGTGGCAAAAAAGTTAAGGTTTTCCTCCACAGTTAAATCCTGGTACAGCGAAAACCGACCGGGCATATAACCAATGCAGTCGCGGATTTTTGCATATTCTTTTACCACATCAAAACCAGCCACAGTAGCATTGCCGCTTTCGGCTAATAGTAAAGTTGTAAGTACCCTGAAAATGCTGGTTTTACCTGCACCATCCGGGCCAATCAGCCCAAAAGTTTCCCCTTCGGCAACCTCAAACGTGGCCTTGTCAACCGCCAGTACGGTACCTTTGTTATAGGTTTTGGTAATATTATCCAGGGTAATAGCGCTCATTTTTTTACTTAAATTTTACATCGGCATACATGCCTATTTTCAAATAGCCATCATTCTTCACAGTAATTTTGGTAGCCCATACCAGGTTTGCGCGTTCATCCTTGGTTTCAATTGTTTTAGGGGTAAACTCGGCTTTATCGCTTATCCATGTAACAACGCCTTCGTACTCCCTGTACTTGGTGTCGGTGCTATCAATGAATACCTTCACTTTTTGCCCTAATTTTATTTGCGAAAACTGATCGTTGGTTACATAAGCACGCAGTAAAAGGTTTGATACATCCGCAATTTTATAAAGCGGTTTACCGGGTGTGGCTTCTTCATCCAGCCGTGCATACTTGGCCAGTACAGTTCCATTGATAGGATTTACCAGGTAGCATTTGGTTAACTGGTCTTTCATCTGGTCTATCAAAGCCCTGAAAGGCACCGTTTCCTTGGTAATACTTAACGTTGAAATATTCAGCGTAGAAAGTTGGGCATCTATCTGCTTTTCAATTTGTTTAACCAGGTAAGTTTGGTCGTCCAGTTGCTTCTGGGTGGCAGCATCAGCTTTAACCAGGTTGCTGATACGGGCCTGTTCATGCTTTGCATCTTCCAGTTGCACCTGCAAGGCAGCTACCTGCGATGCAATATCCGGCCGCTTACTTAAACCAGCCTGTATCTGGGCCTGCAGGTTCTCTTTATTAAAATAAAGCTGCGCTGTATCTATAAAGCCGATATACTGGCCTGCTTTTAGGTTCTGGCCCTCTTCTATATTAAATTCCTTTATCCGGCCTGTCCCTTCAGCCGAAATAATTGTTTCCTCTGTTTCAAAAGTTCCCGATGCATCAAACTGTGATTTTGGTGTGCATGAACTGAGCCATAAAAGGCCTGCAACTGCTAAGTATGAAATTTTGTTCATTACTGGTTTTTTTATTGGATGATTTAATTGCCTGCTGTATTCTGGTGATTGTATTCTGCCTGTAATAATTGTATCTGGTGCAATATCAAAGCCTGGCGTGCCAGCGCTTCGGCATCAACTTCAGTTAAATAATCATGGCTGGTTAAAACTCCGTTTTGTAATTGTGCATTGCCGGCTTCTTTTACTGAAACACGGAGGTCAACAATTTCTTTATCCTTTTCCAGCAACTCGGCATACTTTTTTATGTCCTGATCCTGCTGGGTTAGTGTAAGTTTTGTGTTAAACAAAAAGGTTTCCTTTTGTATGTCAAGATCGTTTTGACTAAGTGCATATATGCGTTTGCTGTTTTTGCGCGTATACAACGCCGTTAAACTCCAGTTAAAGCGTATCCCTGTTATCCAGAAAGCGCCGAAATCATTACTGACTGTGTTTAGCGTGGGGCGGCCATATGAGCCATCAAAGTAGGCATTAATCTGGGGCATCAATCCGGTGTTCAATTGTTTAGCCTGTATATCATAGGTCTTTTTTTGCAGGTCATACATCTGTAGTTCAGGCCTTCTGATATCTGAACTTAATACCGGTACTGCTGGTGATATTAGTTGGGTGCTGTCGTCCAGTGGCTGGTTGATTAGCACACCCAGCATCAGCACGTATGCTTTACGCGAGTTGATCATTTCAACGCGTGTTTGTTGCACCTGCAGCAACTGGGCCTTTAGCTCGTCCACACTGCTTTTAAAAGCGGTTCCGTTATTGACCAGTGCCTGCGTTTTATCAATGCCGTTCTGAACGTCTTTTTGTTGCAGTAAATTCTGCTTGAGTTGGGCATCAATCAGTAACACACCAAAAAATACCTGGTTAACGCGGTCGCGCAGGCTAAACAAATTAACTTCCAGGTTTTGTTGCTGTATCTCCGCCTGGTTAATTGCTGCTTCTTTTTTGTATTTGCTTTGCAGGCCGTCAAAAACTGTTTGGTAAACCTCGCCGGTTAAGCGGTATTGGTCTTTGCTGTATGTCGGGAATTTTATCAGCCCGGCAAACGCCGGTGGCAGGCTGCCAAACACATCAGCAAAATTGGTTGTTTCTGATTGATAGGTGGCCTGGCCGTTTACATTCAACTGAGGTATATATCCCCTCCAGGCGTTTTCAACGGTAAAGTTTTTAGTTTGCTCAATAACGTTGTATTGCTTTAGCAGCGGATAATTTTGCTTAGCCCAAACGTAGCAGGAATCTATGTTTACTGCTTTTCCACTTTGCCCGAAAGAGGCAATAAAAGGAAGCAACAATAACACTGTTAAAATCTTCTTCATTACTTATTATTTATAGGTCTGTCAAAAATTTATTTCGCTTTCATAATTGCATTCAACCAAAGTGGTACCAGTGCTTTCCGTTCTTCCATCAAATCATCAAATTCCTTTTTACTCAGGTTGTTTACTTTCATTAACATGGGCCGCGCAATAAACGGAAATATTATAAGCCCCATATAGTTCATCATAAAGTGGGCAATGTTTGTTTGTGTAACTTTACCACCTGCCATGTTTTTGCCGATATTCTGCAAAAAGGCCTCTCTTACTTTGGTCATTTTCTCTCTTACAGCCAACAGCTTCGATGAATCTCCCCGCATCTGGTTCATAATGAAAAACGGCAGGTCGGGGTTAGCCTTCAGCATTTCAATATACCTTGTCGTTATCTGAACAAACCTTTCCTCAACAGTCAGGCTCTCATTACCAAATACCGGTATCAGCTGTTGAATAAACTGTTCAAAGTTTTCAACCATCACAATGTCAAACAGCTTTTCCTTACTTCTGAAATAATAGTTCAGCAAAGCCAGGTTTATACCTGCTTCAGCGGCTATATCCCTGGTTTTTACGGCATCAAACCCTTTTTCGGTAAATAGTTTACGTGCGGCTTCTTTTATCTTTTGCTCGGCCGAACCATCATCTATTTTCTTCTTTTTTGCCACTTTCATGTTTATTGACGATGCAAAGCTAAATTTATTTTACTGATTTAAACAACTTTTTTAATCAAATGATTAAAATCAGATTTCGGGCATGATTTACGGCAATAAAAAACCCGGCACCAGGGCCGGGTTTAAATATTTTCAGAAACTACTTTTTCTTTAATCATCACTTTCAGGCAAAGTTCCAATCACAGTCATTCCGCCTTTTACCTTTTGTTTTAAGCCCACTTCTATTTTAGTGCCAATAGGTAAAAACAAATCTACCCGGCTGCCAAATTTTATAAAACCCATTTCGGCATTTTGGGTAACCTCATCGCCTTCGTTTAAATACCAGCGTATTTTGCGGGCCAGCTTACCAGCTATCTGCCTTACCAGGATTTCAACACCGGTATCTTCCTGCTCAATTACCACCGTATTACGTTCGTTCTTTTCAGAAGACTTTGGATGCCAGGCCACCAGGTAGGTACCCGGATGATATTTCTGGTATTTAACCAAACCGCTGATAGGATTACGGTTTACATGCACATTGGCCGGCGACATAAAAATTGAAACCTGTATACGCTTATCGCCAAAATATTCCTGCTCCTGCACTTCCTCAATTACAACCACCCGGCCATCGGCAGGCGCCATAATCTGGTTATTGCCGGTAAGAAAATTGCGGTATGGTATACGGAAAAAAGAAGCAAAGGCAAGGATAATAACCAGCGATACCCCACCGGCGATATAATAAACCAACGTGCTTTTGAAAAAATAAGCCAGGCCAATGTTAAGCAGCAGAAGAACGATTCCGGACACCAAAAGGATTTTGTGGCCCTCTTTATGAATCTTTAATTTCCTCTTCATTAGTTAATAGGTAGCTTTTTAGCTTTTAGGGGAGCAAATGTAGCGAATTTTTCTCAATAGTGCCAAAACCCGCCATAGCCAAAAGCTTTATAGCCAACACCTACTTGTTGAGGTAGTCGAAAATGAGCAGCATGTTGTGCACCTGGGCAATCATCCAAAGTATGGCTACCACAAATGGCACAGCAAAAAAGTAAGCATCAAACCGGTCTAAAAAGCCACCATGCCCCGGCATTATGCTGCCCGAATCTTTTATACCCAGGCTTCTTTTCAGTAACGACTCAACCAAATCGCCAAACGTGGCAGCAAAAATTATTACTACGGCAATAACCATCCACTCAACGCTGGTATATCCGCCAAGGTCGGGGCAGCGGTTAAAAAAGAAAGCAAACAGCAGCGTGAAGAAAACCCCGCCAATCATCCCCTCAACTGTCTTTTTGGGCGATACCCTTGGAAACAAAGGATGCTTGCCGAACAATGAGCCACTGGCATAACTGGCAGAATCATAAATCCAAATCAAAGCAAAAACCGCTAACAAAAAAGCTCCGCCGTGCTGAAAATACAACTGGTTGGTAAGCACAATGGGCACCAGTATCCAGAATATAGCTGTCACGTTCCAGCCTATATTGGCAAACGGATTTTCGCTTTCCGTAAAAAGCTCATAGGCAAAAATGATAAAAACCAGGCCGGGTACAATAGCATCCATAGGCAGGTTAGTATCGCGTAAGCGAAGCAGCACCTGGAAAAGTGCCAGCAACTTATTATCCAGGTCCGGTAGCCCGCTGGCTGGCAGAGAGGATAACACAAACGACTTTAAATAAACTATTACGCTTAAAACAATAACAAACCATTTAACCGGAATTTTAACCTTACCGGCTTCTCTTTTACCTGAGGTTATATTGAAATACTCATTCAGGGTACCGGCCAGTATGATGGTAAACAGGGCCAGAAAAGTATACTGGTTAAGGAGTATACCTGCTATCATAATTGCTAAAAAAACAATTCCGGATGCGGTACGCGTAAGTAAAGTTTTCATCGGCAGATTTTTTGTTTTTTAAAGTCCCGAAAGTTATGATTTATTTATAACCGCCCCCCGTTCAAATTACTCCTGGTTACTATTGTCATAATCCTCTTCCCCATCTAAATCCGGTGCGCTCAACTGAACATTAAAATCAATAGCCGGGCGCCATTTATTAATAACAAAAAGGCACAACATAAACAGGGCGAAAGAAATAACAACAGCGTACAGCGGAAAACTTGCTTCGGCAATGTCGCTTTTTATATAGCCCGAATTATAAAGGTATTTAAAAAGGATGACTAAAAAATTATTGGTAAAATGGGCAGCCACCGAAAGCCACAGGCTGCCCGAACTGTAATACAGGTATCCCAAAAAAGTGCCCAAGGCCCATATGGCCAGCAGGTTATCAAACTCAAAGTGCGAAATTGAAAACAGCAGGCCGGTGCTAATAATGGCCACCGCAGGATTTACCTTAGATTTAAGCAGGTCGCCCAGAATAAGGCCCCGGAAAAATAATTCTTCGCCAATGGCCGGTACTACAGCAAGCACCATTGCATTGGCAATAAATATTGACCACGAACTGCCTGAAAGCAGGGCAACAATTAATTTTTCGCTCTGGTTTGCCTCTTCGCGCAAAAAGCTGAGTCCGCCGGGTAAAGGTATTTTTTGATTTAACTCCACCAGAAACTGGGTAAAAACCTGGGCGGCCAGTACAGCCAAAACTGCTACAACAATAAATTTCAGGGCTGGCTTAACCGTTAAGCCAAGCCGTTTAGAAATAAAACCGGTCTCCATTTTGCCAACCAGCAGTGCTGTGCCTGCAAAAACGCCCAGCGAACTGACCCCCTGCGCAAATAACACTGCATATTTCTCGGCCTGGGTGCCGGGAATGCCCGACAAAAGGGCCTTCACATTTTCGGTGGTATCAAATAAGGCTAAAAAGCTAAATACAAACCCCGACGAAAGAACCGCGCAAATACAAAAAACTGCGAATATTATAATAAGACGAATGCCTAAAGGAAATTTACTAATTGAGGGTATCATTGCCTGATTGAACTCCAAACATAATATTATTTGGAAAAAGGAGCGGCGATTCTGGTTTCCTTAATTCCCCTGGTCATCGCCAAAAACTACTTTTACGCGGCAACAATCGGAGCCATAAATATTATAACTTTCACAAAATTTTTCCCGGTGAAGGAATACAAATTGGCAATTGGGTGGAAAATATTTCTCGCATGTGGCTGTATCGCATTAATGATTGCGGGTTTAGCCTGGCTGATACATACTATTTTAAACGGAATAACAAATGCCATTTACGTAATTCCCTGCTCCCTGGCTTTAATTGCGGCCGGGGCCTGGCTACTGCGCATGACTATAATTTTTAAGGTAGTAATAACCTCAACCTATGTCAGTATTACTGATAACGGAATTAAAACATTAAACCTTACCGATGTATCTGGTTTTCGCTGCAGCGATAAGTTTATAATTATCGAACCCAACAACAACGGAAAGCCAACTATCAAAATTCCAGAATACACTCAGGGATTTACCGAAATAGCAAAATGGGCATCTACCTATTTTCCCGATCTCGACACTCTGCAGCAAAATGTCGAAGAATTTGAAATTCTGTCCAGCGAAGAATTTGGTGGTACCATTGAAGAGCGGGAAACTAAACTTGAAAGCGCCCGGAAAGTATCAAAAATACTAAATGCCGCTGGTGGTGGCCTGTTACTTTGGGCATGGATATGGCCGGAGCCTTATTTGCTTATTTGTCTCCTTTGCATCCTGTTTCCTTTATTGGCACTGGTTGTTTACAAATATTTTAAAGGACTGATTAAGATAGATGATAAAAAAGGAAGTGCTTATCCATCTCTATTTTCCCTGGGCCTTGTACCACTTGGATTGTGCGTAAGGGCATTGTTGGATTTTGACATCTCCGATTACAATAATTTATTTGTAGCCACTATAATTTTTGCAGGCATTTTTACGTTCGTAATGGCATTAAAACAAAGTGAGTTTAACTTCAATACAACCGAAGGGAAAACTGCCTGGGTGGCTACCGTAACAATTGGTTTGGCCTACGGTTACGGAACAACGGTATTGATTAATTGCTATAAAGATTCCAGCCATACAACTAAGTATCCCGCGCAAGTTATCCGTAAGTATGAAAGCGGCGAACACACCAGCTACAATCTTGTAGTAACCCCTTGGGGCAATGCTAAAGATACGCCCGTTGTAACCGTTGGAGAAAATTTATACAACAAATGTTATCCCGGCAAAACCATTATAGTAAATCTACAGCAGGGCCGGTTGCACTCAGCGTGGTATTACATTACCGATTAACAACAGCTTATGTATTATGCTGAACCGTCAACTTTCTAATCAACTCGTTAGATATAGTATTGGAATAAACTCCAAAAGCATTAACCAAAACACCTTTTAGCCCGTCTTTAGATTGTATAGCATAAACAACCATTTCATCACCGGGGTCGGTGTTGCCTTCAAAACGGTAAAATTCAGTAATCTCAAATTCTTCCGGTGCAAGTTTTCTGCCAAGCTGGGTGCATTCTATCTGCGTTTCTTTCAGGTTAAAATCCAGGTCAAACCCGCGGGCCTTTAAATCGGCCATAGCTTCAGTTACTGTATCGTAGTTTCTCATAGCGAGGGAATTTTAATTGAAGTTAATCCTTTTAAATCAGATAACAGAACCAAGATAGCAGAAACAAGATCTTAGGAACAGGATTTGTATTGTCTTGATTCTAAAATCTTGGTTCTGGTCTCTAATTAAAAAAAACAAAGCAGGGGTGCTAAAAGCGCCCCTGCTGTAAACCAACCCAAAAGAAAATAATAACAACTCTACCAGAATTTTGTTCCCCCAATCTGGTTTATGGTTAAAGTTGAAAGAAGTACCTGGAACTGTAATTGTATTTCGCCTAACTCTGCATTCTGGACATCATCTTGCGCAGTAAGCAATTCGAGGTTAGTGATAACGCCTGCCTTGTAGCGTATCTCGGCCAGGTTTAAAGCTTCTTTGGCCTGCTGTATTTGTATGTCGTAATTTTTCAATTTGCTCTGGGTAGCCATCAGGTCGCTTTTGGCCTGTAGTATCTGGTTATCCAGGTTTATCTTTTCTGTTTCAATGTTATATTTAGAAGCCTCCACATTTATCTGCGCAATTTTTATACGATAGTTAGGCCTGTCGCCGCCGTAAATGGGGATGCTTAAACCAACACCTACCGAGCCCGTAAGCAATAGCTTGTTTAAGCTGATAAAGCCACCCCCGGGCTCAGTGCCCACATAGCCATTCTGATACCCAATCTGCCCCTTGGCAATTATTTTTGGCAACCAGTTATTGCGGGCAGATTTAATATCTATCTGCGAAGCATTCATCTGGTCGTTCATAATAATCAGGTCGTAGTTTTTATCAGATGTTGCATCATTATGGCCTGCAGTATTAAAAGTTATATCAGCCCGGGTAATATATCCATCTCCCTGCTGGGCTGTAAGCATATCTAAAAACTCATAATCCTTCTTCAAATTGTTCTGCAAATCAATCAACTGGTTTTGAGCATTGTTTAATTTAACCTGGGTTGATAACAGGTCAAATTTCAATGCATCACCGTCTTCTACGCGTTTGGTAATAATATCTACGTTATCCTGCAAAACCTTTATTTGCTCGTTCTCAACTGCCACGCTTTTGTTATAAAAAATAATGGCGCAGTAAAGTTCAGCTACCTGGTATGCCAGCGCCTGTTTGGCATTTTCAAGGTTATCTTTTGATGTCTGAATTTCGGCCAGCGTTTTTTTAACATCGGCAGCTGTGCGGCCAAAATCCCAGATAGGTAGTGCCGCCCCTAAATGAAAATCATAGTTGTTAGCCGGAAAAAAAGCAAAACTGCCAAAGCCGGGAAAGGTAATTGAAGGGGTTGGCTTACCGTACCGGTAGTTGGCATCTCCCTCAATAGTAGGCATATAACCGGCTTTAGCCAGGTCGCGTTGCGTTTGGCTCACCCTGATATTTGCTTCGCCGGCCTTTAGCTTAGGGTAATTATCAAAAGCCTTCTTAATAAGGTCACTTAGCTGTTCGGGTATATTATAAGTATTGGATTGTCCATTTACTATGCCCGATAAAAACAGCGATATAATAACCGCAAACACAAATTTCTTCTTCATTTTAATGTTTTTTATTACTGCGTATTCTATTTACAATTAAATTTTAATGTGATGATTCTGCCACGGCCTTCTGTGTTGCCGCATCTAATTTTTTAGTTTTCAAAAACGGTATCAGCGGAAATACTGCTACAATAAACAATACCGAAAACAGGAACCCGTCAAGGTATGTAAGCAAATAAGCCTGTCTGTCAACCGCAAGGTCAAGTAACTTATATGCCGTTTGCTGTGCATTAGCCGAAACCGCAAGCTTAGAACCAACCCCTAACAACGCGTGCATACGCGCTTCATAGTTTGCTGAACCAGGGGTGATGTAAGATATCAGCTCATTTCTGTGCACCGCATAACGTTGGTCAACATAAATATTCATAAAGGCAATACCAAAGGCCCCGCCTAACTGCCGCATCATATTATTTAGTGCAATACCCTGTGGTATGTCCTTAGGTTTAAGACCGGCAACTGCCTGATTGGTAAGTGTTACCATTGCCATTGAAATACCCACACTGCGCACCATTAAAGGCAGCGTATAATCGCCAATACTGCTGTTAATGTTGCTGGCCTTGTATAGCAGCCAACCGTACAACATTAATATAGAAAAGCCAACCGCGATATATCCTTTAGGCGAATCGCCGGCCTGCAACCGCCGGCCTACAATGGGCATTACTATTATAGAGCCCAGTGCGCCTGGTATAAGCGACACGCCCACCATAGTAGGCGTGTAACCCAGTACCCGTTGCAATAAAAGCGGGTATATAAATACCGATGTAAATAACGCTACCCCTGAAATAAATGTAAGCACAGTTGTAAAACTAAGGTTAGAGTCCTTCAACAAACGCAGGTTAACCACCGGCTCCTTCTCACGTAGTTCCCAAAATATAAATCCAATTATACCCACTACCGCAGCTACCGCAAAAATCCTGATTGATTCGCTATCCAACCAATCGTTAGTCTGGCCCCTTTCAAGCACATATTGTAATGAGCCAATACCCACCATCAGTAAAAAGATACCTAACCAGTCGATTTTAGGTTTGGCAACAACATGTACCGAATCTTCAATAAAGAAATAGGTAAGCACGGCTGCCAGTATTCCGAAAGGGATATTAATATTGAATATTAACGGCCAGCTGTAATGATCAATTAAAATACCGCCCAAAGAAGGGCCCAACGTTGGGCCGGCCACTATACCCATGCCAAATATAGCCGAAGCCGTTCCACGCTGCTCAACCGTAAACGTATCAAACAAAATGGCCTGGCTGGTTGATAATAAGGCGCCGCCGCCAATACCCTGAATAAACCTCCACAATATTATTTCGCCCAGGCTGGTAGAGTTACCACACATAAACGAGGCCACAGTAAAAATGATAATGGAATAGAGGTAATAATTTTTTCTTCCGAAGAACGCTGCCAGGAAGCTGGTCATGGGTATAATAATAACGTTGGCAATGGCATAAGCCGTAATTACCCAACTGATATCTTCAATGGTACATCCAAGGTTACCGGCCATGTTGTTGAGTGCCACGTTAACAACGGTGGTATCTATCAGCTCCATAATGGCAGCCGAAATGGTGGTAAAAACTATAATTGCTTTTATAAAACCTTTCATGTCTTCTTTTTTAGCCCGGCAAATCCGCTTATCGCGGCATCTCCAATAAAGGAACAAACATCATTTAATAAGCCACAGACACATCTAAACTCATACCTGCGTGAAGCTTGTCTTTATATTTAGCGGCATCTTCAATTTCAATTTTAACCGGTATACGCTGCGTTACTTTTACAAAGTTGCCGGTGGCATTATCCGGGGGCAATAAAGAGAACTTGGCACCGGTAGCATCTGAGAAGGCAATTATTTTTCCCTTCAAAACCAACCCGGGGTAAGCATCAATCCTGATTTCAGCCTCATCTCCCAGTTTCATGTGGTGTATCTGGGTTTCTTTAAAATTAGCCACTACCCAGTAATCTTCATCATCAATAATGGTAAACAGCTGGGTACCGGCTTGTACAAACTGGCCCAGGTCTACATTTCTTTTGCCAATCTGGCCATTACTGGTAGCGTATAATTTGCAATAGCTTATTTTCAATAGCTGCTGGTCAATAGCTACCTGTTTTACTTTAATAATAGCATCTGCCTTTTTAAGCTGCGAATTAATTACGCCTAAACGGGTTTGCGCAACATTAACGTCATTCTTAGATGACTCATATTGTCTGTCAACCACATCAACGTTTGATTTCGAATCATCCAGTTGCTTTTTAGTAATAGCTCCATCGTGGTACAGGTTCTGGTCGCGCGCATAGTCAGTATGCGCTTTATCCTTGCGGGTTTGGGCAACTTCCAGGTTTGACTGGGTTTCAGATAAAGATGCGTTGGCATTTACTATAGATGCCTGTGCATTGCCAATATCTGTTTGTGCCTGCACCAGGTCGGCCTTCATTTCTTCCAGTTGCAATTGCAGGTCGGCATCATCCAGTTCAACTAATAAAGAATCCTTCTTTACAGTTGCGTAGTCTTCAGGGTAAAGCGCCTTTACGTAACCCGAAACACGGGGAAGGATAGGCACCAGTTTGGCCTCTATCTGTGCATTATCAGTGCTCTCGTGGTGCAGTTCGTAAATTAATTTCTTGCCGCCGAAGAAAAGGGCGGTTGCCACTGCCAGGCCTATAATAACCCTTACGATTATTGTTTTTACAGTGATTTTTTTGTTTTCTGCTACTACTGGTTCGTTAGTTTCTGCCATGACGTTTTTTTATTTTGATGATGCAAAAGTAAACCAAGTTGACGAAATAGTCAAACAAGTTGACGAAAAAAAATTAAAGTGCTATATTTGCATAACGAATCAGCAAAAACAAAATTTTAAACGAAATGTTGGATAAACGTTCAAAAAAGAAATTAGAGGCTTATATGCTGAAGAAGAAGAGCAATTTATGCCGGCATATATATATCATCCACCGTTACTTTAATGAGTGGGCACAAAAGCAATGGATAGAAGACGGCTGGACAGATATAAGGCCTGAGCACCTGCGCCTTATCAGTATTGTGGGCATGGAAACAGTAAACAATAATGAACTAGCCAAACGCGCCCGCGTAAGCAAGCAGGCCATGAGCAAAATGGTTGCGGACCTTGAATTTCACGGATTTGTAGATGTAACGCCCGACCCGCATGATTCACGGGCCAAAATCATTTCAATTTCCAATAAAGGGGTTGAATTTTTCGAATATTTTCATAGCTGCAATAAGCTTTTTGAGAAAAAACTGATTGCAATACTGGGGGATGAAAAAACCAATAAGCTGCGCGAACTCTTCGGCGAGCTTACTGAAGGGATTCTTCAACATGAAGAAGAATTTGGGCAGGTATTGAAATATGGCAGAATAAAATAAAAAGGCTGCCTCATTTTTGTAAAGCAGCCTTCTTATTTTCTAACAAAGGTTATTATAACTTCACCACCACTCTCCGCTCTTTTTCATCCCTTTCTTTACCCGGATGATATACTTTTTCAGCATCACGGTAAATAGCTTCCTTATTCAAAGTCATAGGCTTCAGTTTCTGGTCAACAAACATTTGCATCTGGTCGGTATAGTGCGGGCTCTCGGGTTTGGCCGAGGCGCCAAATGCATTTACCGATTCAATCTGCAACGTATCTTTTGAATACCTTACCAATTGTATGTAAGAATCTCCCACAAAAGTTCTTCTCATTCCGTTGTGGTATGGCTGGGTGATAGTAGCAGCCAGAACCTCAGGCACGCCGCCAATAGGCAGCGCTACATTGCCCCGCACGTGTTTCTGCACATCACCAAGGGGCACCCTTAATCCACCAAAATATTGCAGCATATGCCTTTTGGCCTCGCGCAAGGCCTCGGCATACTGGTGTTCAAGGAAACGGTTGTTTTCGTAGTTATTTCCCTTTGCACTAATAATATCAATAATATTATACAAGGCAAACGAAACCAGAGATGCCTCTTTGTTATCCGGGTCGCTTTTATGGTTCCAGCTTCTGATTACAGCAATTGCATCTGCCAGCTCGGGATATTTGACCGGGTTCAGATTAAACATGGTCATTACATTATCCAGGTTGTAATCGTACATGCTGTCGTTAAATGTCCGGTCAAATTTTATACGTTTAAAATCTTCGTAGGTAAGCTTGTCCAGCTTTCCTACCATGTAGTGGGCCATTATACTGCGGTTATTCTTTTCGGTTCCATAACCGAAAGTGGGGTCGTAGTTGGCTGGGCTTAAATTATACCCCTGTTTAGCCACGTCAAAGCACGAATTATTAGTACTTACCAGGTACCCGCAACCCGGATTAAGTAACTGCGGGATTGAATCAAACGGATGAAACCTTGCTGGCCATAGTGTAGCTGAGGTATTACCGGGTAAAACCTTTTTCCAGTTATAGCCGGGGTTCCGGTAGGGCATTTCGCTGGTGCTGGCATAAAAAATGGTATCGCTTCTGTCGGCGTATACAAAGTTCATACCCGGTATGTGGTTGCCGCGCATAACATTGCGCCACTCGCTAAAGCTGGCGGCCTTATTCAGCCTGAACATCTGCTCAGCACTTTTTATATCCAGGTTTGAGGCAAAACGTACGGCATAATAGTTTCCATGACTTTCTATCGTAGTTCCGTACTTGCTCCAGTAAAACGTTTTGGTAACCGGTAAGCGGATGGGGCCCAGTTTAACCTTCACCGTTTTTTTGCGCACCTCTAAAGTTTCCCAGTGGTCATCAAACCAGTATTGCAGACTTTTGCGCGGATTCATATCCAGCTTGTACACATCATCCATATCGGGATGGTTCAGTGTGCAGGCCCAGCCAAGGTGAGGGTTAGTACCTACAAAAATGCTGGCTCCGCCGGGGAAGGTTGCGCCGAGCATATTTAGTCCTTCATCACTTACGATATGGGCCTCGTACCATGAGAACATGCCCTCCAGTGGCTGGTGCGAATTAACCGCCAGGTAGGTTTGTCCGTCCTTAGTACGCGCTCCGTTAAACGCCAATGCGTTTGAACCGGATGGGTAATTCTCTTCGTACAACTTAATATCGCCGGTAAATATCTTCTGAATGTCCAGGTAAACGCTGGTGAGCAAAACATTTGTTAGTACATACTCCTGAACGATGTCCTTTGCATTGACCGGAAAAACCCCTTTCCGTAAAACCTCGCCACCATGAGAAGATGCATAGGCGTTCAATCCTTCTGCATAAGCCTCCAGCACTTTTTTGTAGGATTCAGAAAATGAAGTGTCGTAAGATTCCTTTACCACACGTTCAACACCGGCTATAAATGCCAGGTAATCAAGTATGGCGCCGCTTTGGCCGTCTACTTCGCCGAGCTTACCTTTTACAGCCAGCAGTAAACGCTGCACCGTTCTGAAATCGTCTTCGGAAGTAGCCCAGGCAAGGCCGTACGCAGTTTCAGCATCTGTTTTTCCAAAAATATGTGGCACGCCCCACTTATCGCGGACGATATCTATATTCAAAACATTTACAGGCGATTGAGCTTCAGAGAGATAAAATCCTCCCATCAAAAGTATTATGAACATGCTAAACCGGGGTAACAGGACAAGCGGCGTCCTTAAAGTACGTTCTCTATTCATATAATAAAAATATTTTGTGGTAGGCTTGAAATCTTTAACCGGCAATACAACGCAAAGTTACTGCGCTTTGTTTTACACAACAGCATTTTTTTCGAAATAAATTGGTGGTATTTGATTACTAACCGGCAGCGAATTTTTCACTTATTTCAAACACACTTTCTTATATTTAGTCTGTCGTTTATGCGGAAAAAAAATTGCACTCGTTTTAGCTTTATGAAACATTTTTTCGGCATGTGCCCTGTAAAAAGTATTTTTACATAGTGTATACATAACCCTAAGCCATGATGATAGAATATTTTAAGAGTATTATGGGCACCGGATTTAACAGTGAAAGCATATCACTGACGTCAACGGTGCAAAAATTCCCCAAAGGCGCAGTGATGGTGCAGGCCGGTAACGTTGAAACCAAATTTTACTTCCTGTTAAAAGGGATTGTAGAGGTTACCATACCCGGGGAGAAGGAGTGGATATACGACTTCTTTTTCCCAAAGAGCGTGCTGGGTGGCTATAGCTCTTTGCTTACCGGTAAACCCTCTAAAATAACCATTGCGGCAATTGAGGATTGCGAGGTTGAAGTATATGAGTGGGCTGAACTAAAAAAACAATATGAAACTTCAATAGGTGCCAACCAGATGGGCCGGTTCCTGACTGAGCAGATATTTTTATTGCGCTCGAAACGCGAAATTGATTTCCTGTCGAAAAGTGCTGAAAAGCGTTATGAAGAACTTATCCAGTCTCAACCCGACCTGATACTGCAGATACCAGTACACCGCATAGCCCGTTATCTGGGCATACACCCTGAAAGCCTGAGCAGGATACGGAAGAAAATGAATTCCTGAAAGGTTTAGGGAAATTAACCACTGAGGCACTAAGGACACTTAGAACCACTAAGAAATAGTTAACCAAAATTAGTTGGATAAGGTGCAGGTGATGTTTCCCTTCAGTATTATAACGGCGTAGTTCAAAAAACCTAAGTGTAACTTAGTGCGCTAAGTGCCTTAGTGGTTAATTTCTCTACATGCTTACAACACCACTTCAGCCAAAGTCCGGTATACCTGTTTACGGTGGCGGTTAAAGTGCATATTAAAAAACGCAACCATTTGGTAAACATTCATTTTACCCGAAACCGCATGCTTCCATATTTCCTTTTTAAGGTCAGCGTCAGGCAATTTATTCAATAACTCAAACGTACCTGAGCGCACTTTATTCCACCTTTCATTCAGTTGGTCAACGGTTGCAAAGGTATTTGTGGGTATAACAACCTCCGGGGCTTTAAAATTTATATTCAAAACAAAAACCGAATTGGTAAGAAAAAACCTCCACTTACTACTCAAGCCTGCAACGGGTACCTTGCTGGTATCCTGCGTTTTTTTTTGCAGGTATTTTAATGAATACTCCTCGGCAATTATCAGGTGCTCTGCCACCTGGGCTATGCTCCACGCATTCGGAGAAGGCTTTTTATTTATTACCTCGTCGTCGTAGTTCATCAGGTCTTCAAAAAGGTCCTTGCGGCTTTTTTCAATGGCGTTAAATGCCGCCTGTAATTTTGCATTCATCTTTCGGGTTTTCTGTAAAATAAGACAATATTAATCTAACAAAGGTTGGCGCGACATTTGCGTATCTTTAAACCGGCCGAATAACAGAAATGCCGGCATTCATTTATCCAAAGCTTCATAGCCAATATAATACTTTATGCGTAAACACTGGTTAGGAGCGCTTGCAGCTTTACTTTTCATTCTGCTAATGATATTGGTATCGCTGGTGGGATATGTAGACTATAATCAAAAAACAATTTTACATAACCTCATAACCCAGCTTAGCAAAAATGTGCGGGGTAAACTAAGCATCGAAAAAGTAAGCCTTACCATTTTCAGCGAATTCCCTAACCTTTCCGTTACACTCCACAACGGTGTTATTAAAGATTCGCTCAACCAACAGGAAATTTTCAGGGCTGGTAACATTTACTGCCGTATAAACCCTTTCCTTTTACTATTCAAAAAAGTAGATGTCCGGTCTGTAATTATTCAAAATGCCAATATCTTTTTGCAACAGGATAGCCTGGGATTAAATGCTGCCAATGTTTTTATACCATCAAAGGATACCAGTGCGGGGCCTTTAAATATCAGCTTTAATTTAAAGGAGTTTAAAATAATTAACCTGCAACTGGGTTTTAACGATGAAGTGCGCAATAAGCATATCAGCCTTAAAGCAAAAAACATAAAAGGTAACATCAGCCAGGAAGATTCTTCTTTCCACATTATGCTGGCTGGTTTTATTCATACCGATAGCTTGTTATTTAAAGCCGGTAAAGGAAGTTTTCTTTACAACCGGGATGCGGAGGTAAACCTGAACCTTACCTACAATAAAGTGCTGCACCAACTGGCCATTGCACCGTCCCCGGTTATTGTTGACGAACAACAATATGCCCTGAGCGGCTATTTCCTTTTTGCTCAAAAACCGGCTTATTTAAAACTGCTTATAACTGACAGTGCCGTCAATTTCAATAAAGGAAAAATGGTTCTGTCCTCCAAAATCCTGCAGCGCGTTAAAAATATTGACGTGCCCTACCCGGTAAATGTAAGTGTGCTTATACAAGGCCCTATGTTACCCGACATGCCGCCTGAAGTAGATGCCAATTTTGAAATGACTAACGGCTATATTCAATACTACGGCGTAAATCTGACAGAGGTAAATATGCACGGCCTGTTTATGAACCACGTAAAGCCAGGCATTAAAAATGACGACTCCAATTCTGAACTGGTTTTTGATTTTTCAGGTACAAAAGTTAACGGCGTGGCCTGCAAAGCAAAAATAAGTGTGGTTGATTTAAAGGATTTGCATACTGAGTTG
>CAISWS010000180.1 GCA_903889265.1 uncultured Bacteroidota bacterium | reverse complement strand
CATCCTAAATCCTTCTCCGGGGGAGAAGGACTTTGAAGTTTAGTCAATTACAATTTATTCTGACCCCAATTATTGAAGGCATTAGAACCCTCTCCTTCGGAGAGGGCAGGGTGAGGAGGGTTAATGCGGCAAATAAACCTTCCTTGCATCAGTAGTTCCCCATTGCCAGGTTTTGTCAGTTGGGTAAGTTGGGCAACCACGTTCGGTAACATAAATTGAATCGTTATTAACTTCAACCACTAAGAAGCCGGGGTAACCTGCCCTGCGTCCATTGGCTGCCGGGGCGGTGTAAACATTCAATCCGTTCCAGCTTCCGAAAACGGGCCAGTGTTTGTGTCCGCTGAAAATGCCAATTACATTGTAGTTTTTGATAACATCGAAATAGGCCTGGCGCTCGGCATCGGTCCACCATAGCAGACCAAAATCATCAAATCCGTAGTGATGGTAGATGATAACCGGTTTGCCGCTGTTGCCCACATTGGTGGCAAGGTCTTGTTGTAAAAAGGCTAAGCTGTTATTGGCCTGTACCGTTGCCCCGGGGTAAAGGTTTAAATTGACTATATGAAACATGCCCCAATCCCAGCTATAAAACAATGAGCCGTGGCGCGATTTAATGGCATCAAGAACTGGTTTATCTCCATACAAAGGCCAGTTCTGGTCTTCCGTACTGTCGTTGGTAAAATAATCATGGTTGCCATAGCCTTCGTATACCGGGTAATTCAGGTCTCCATCGTTTCCCTTTAATCCGTACTGGGTTACAAACTGAACAAACTCCGGCGTGCTGAAAGAGTTACCGGTTGTTGAGTTGAGTGTTACGTCGCCGGCCAGCAAAACACCCAGAATATTTTGTATTGGCCCAAGGCTGGTGTTTGGCCTCAATTTATTCTGCACATTATTCATTTCCTGTATCACAAACTCGCATCGCTCTGCATCTTCAGGAAAGTGATATTCTGAATCGCCGGTCATTAAAAAAGTAATGTGGTTCCAGGCGGGAACGGGCATTTTATATTTATCGCAGCCGGTGAAGCAGAAAAATATAAATACGATAAGAATGGCCCGTTGGGGGTTAATCATAATTGCGAAGATAAATTGAAAGGCGAATAATCTCGGAAAATGTATTTCTTTGAAACGTTAAAAGAACCAACAAAAAAATAACCCATTGAAGATTTTAGGTCTGAGTATAATTTGTTGTTTTATTTTTTGCGCTGGCGTACAAGCGCAATCATCTGGATTTGACACCATTTTGGTATGTGTACGGCCGGATGGGTTAAAAGGAATTCGCAGTTGCGATACGCATAAATTCCGCCACAACATCATCTCCCTTAATGTTGCCGATTACATTTTGCAGAAATACAATGTGCAATATGATTATTTATCTGAAAGCGAGAAGTGGAGGGTTAGGGGATATTTGTTTGTTGATGTGAAAGACCAGAATTACGGCATTTCGGCAAGCGGTTACAGTAACTGGAAAATTTCAAAGCATGTTACACATATTATAGGGGGCTGTTTACAGGGGGAATATATTGGCAGTTTTTATGAGGATTTTTACCTCAAATTCAGGCCCACCGGTTATGCCATAGACCCTGAATTTGCCACAGGCTTTATTTTTACCGCTGCGGATAGATTTGTTTTTGGGCTGGATGCCGAAGTAGGGCCGGGAATGGTTTTCAGAGAAGACCGGTTTAAGGGGGTGTTTTTGGATGTGAGGTTGGGGGTAAGTGTGGGGGTTAAGTTTTAGGGATAGTATTGAGTAGTGAGTATTAAGTATTAAGACTAATGCCGGAGCCGGCGGTTGTTAATCAAAATTAAGTTCCGGGGATTAGAATATAGTGTTATTATATTGTCCGCATTAAACCAACTAACCTTCATGAGATATTTTTTATTGCTGTGCCTTGCCGTGCTAAGCTATGCACACTCGTTCGCATACCGGCATATAGATAGCTGTGTGCTTTTTAAAACTGTTACCAAACAGGAGTTTCAGGCGACCATAAAGAAAAGGCACCTGCCTAAAGCCATGGTACCAGCTCATTACACCGTAGATATTTACGACGTTACCTACTTTACCAAATGGCATGATGGCAGCACTATAAAAGCCAGCGGGCTTTATTTTGTTCCGCGCGATGCCAGGAAGCCGATGCCAGAATTAATCTATCATCACGGCACGCGGATGAGCAAGGGCAGAAGCGCCCGGTTGGGAGGGGAAGAGCAAATGTGCCTGGGCCTGGCTATGGATGGTTACGCGGTTTTGATGCCCGATTACATCGGGTTGGGGCATGGCGATAAATTCCATATATACCAGCAAGCCGAAAGCATGGGGCAGGCCGCTGTAGATATGCTTTTTGCAACACGCGAGTTGAATGACTCGCTTAAACTGAGAACCAATGGAATGCTTTTTTTAACCGGTTATTCAGAAGGTGGATATGGTACGCTGGCAACGCAGAAACTTATGCAGGATAAATACCCGGGGCAATTTCATGTTACAGCATCATCGCCAATGAGTGGTGCTTATGATATGTGCGGTGCGCAGGGTAAGGTGATGTTTAAAAACTACTCACGGCCACATTACCTGCCTTACCTTTTACGCGGGTATAATGAGGTATACCACTTTGTGCCTGATATCAATAAAGTATATAAACATCCTTACGATTCTATCATTGCCAGGTACTTTGATGAAAAACATAGCATGGACCAGATTGATAATGCGCTTCCACATGTACCTAAAGATATGATGCTGGATACGTTTGTAAATTTGTTTGTTAACGACCCCCAGTTTGCGTTAAATGTTGAGCTAAAAGAGAACAGCCTTTGCGACTGGAAACCAGATGCGCCCGTGCAAATATGTTATTGCGATAGTGACGAACAGGTGATGCCTGAAAATGCCAAAGTGGCTTACAAAACCATGGTGTTAAACGGTGCGCAGCATATAACCCTGCGTAAGGCGGGTAGCGACTTTAGCCATCAGCGCTGTGCGGTAATTTCTATTCTTTATACCAAAATGTATTTCGATACTTTTTTGCATGGCAGTAAATATGGGGGCAAAGGAGCGCCTGGTAAAAGGTTAATGGCTGATATTGCCAAGCTGATAGTAAAAAAATCTGCTAAAAAGGGAAAGCACGGTGGAGATGAGCATGAACATCATCATGAAAAGGGGAGTTGATTGATTGAATACGGAATCACCCATACCTCCGCAGGTACATCTTTCCTGTAAAAAGAAGCGAGAAGTGTCAGAACTTATTGCCTGATAGTTAACCAGCCCGTAATACTCATCCTTGGCTTATTGGTGGTTAACACCTCGTGTTCTAACTCTCCGCTTTTAAAGAAAACGCTTTTGCAGTTTGACGGGGATATGTTCTGCGTTTCGCCGTTTTGGTGGATGCATAGTTCGCCACCATCGGCCAGCTGCCAGTTGGTGTTTAAATAGGTTATCATAGAATATTTACGGCTACCGTTATTTTTGAACTGGTCGAGATGTTTTTTGTAGAAGGTTCCTTTTTGATAAAGGGCGTAATGAAATTCATAACCGGTAATGCCGGTGTAGCAGGTAGCATTCAGATGGTTAACAAATTCGTCCATCAGGTCGAAGAAGCTGTTTTCCCAGGGGTCGTTGTGTTTGCGGTCGAGCCAGTAAATTATGTCGCTTCTTATTAAATCATTGTGGCTTACCAACTCACTATTTCCTGTTCCTGCTTGTTTCATTTGTTTGCCGCCAAACAAAACGCCCAGGTTTTCCTTTAAATGCGCAGCGAGTGAGGGGCTCAGAAAGTTTTCGGATATACCTACTTTGTTTTCAATAAAACTATCAATGAGGGTATCAAATGTATTTTGCAAGGAACTTACCGGTATATAGTATCCGGCAGATTACCGATATGTGCATGAAGGTAGTAATTTTATATTCTGTTTGAATTATGATAATAATTTCGAAATTTGTTGTAATAAAAGATAAGAACATTTGTGGCACTGATGAAGCATCCGATAAACGAATAAAACCCGCATGAGATATTTTACTATCACAGCTTTTTTTGGCTTGTTTTATTTTGGGTCGTTTGCGCAGGATACTATTGCCAATGCCGGATTTGAATATTGGGATTTGGGTAACGCTTATCCCACCAGTAACTACAATAATCCGGATGGATGGCAAACATTTAACGCGTGGACAGTATTTGAAGGTATCTACACCGTTTTTGAGGATAGCAGCGATGGATTATTTATCGCTCACAGGGGAAAATCCTCCGCCCAACTGGAATCTTTTTGGGATGTTACGGGTGGCCCGGTAACGCCCGCCATCATCACCACAGGTACTATTGCTGAGGATACCAATTCGTCTATTCCGTATGTTACCGGGCATGGCATACCTATTCACTCCAGGCCTTCATCGTTTAGTGGATGGTATATGTTTGTACCCACCAATATTGAGGTGGGTGGTGATACTGCTTTTGCCAGCATCACTTTGTATAAATCAGGCAGTATTTTGGTAACCGATACCTTTAAAACGAATACAGAAACAGGGTTATGGACAAAATTTACAATCCCCATAACTTATCCCGATGAACGAATACCTGATTCGGTGTTATTGTATTTTCAGAGTGGATATAAACCCTTCTCCACTTTATACCTTGATGACCTGAGCTATGGCCCCAGCCTTAGCTTTGGGGGTACTCAACCGGTATGTGCCAATAGCAATATTATACTTAACCCGGGTATTTGCGGGCTTACACCTCCTGTTACTTATTTTTGGCAGAGCACCGGTAACCAGCCTGATTGCGATACCTGCGCAAATCCATCGGTTACTATTACACAAAACTCAACTTTTTATTTAACAGTAGTTGACGTGAATAATATGGCTTTAGCCGATTCTGTTACTTACCAGCTTAACGGGCATACTAACAACATGCAACTGGCGGTTACAAGCACAGGGTTTAGTTGCACACAATATTCTGACAGCACAACCGCCATTATAACCAACGGTACGGGTCCGTATAATATTAACTGGGGTGATAATGGTGCTACGCAGTCATCATCGCCTGCAATTTATTCTCATCCAAATGTGGGCGTTTATAAGGTAGTGGTTACGGATGCTGATGGCTGCATAACAAACGCATCCGATACGGTATCAATAACTGGTTTCTTTATGAACCTGGATACTTTGGTTAACCCAAACTGTGCCAACAATAATACAGGTGCTATTGCGATTAGTGTTATTGGCAACGGTCCACCTTTTTATTACTATTGGAGCAATGGCGATAGCACTGCTTCAATTGGTAACCTGGCCGGGGGTATTTACTCGGTATCGGTAGCAGATAGTACAGGTTGTGAACTAACCAACAGCTATACTATTACTGCCGGCGAACAGTTTTACATTTACGTAACCAAAACCCCATCTGATTGTAACGACAGTGGCAGTATGACAGCTATTGTATACGATGGTACGCCGCCTTACCAATTTAATTGGAGTGGTATTTATACCAGCGCTACAATAAAAGT
>CAISWS010000179.1 GCA_903889265.1 uncultured Bacteroidota bacterium | reverse complement strand
CGTTAGGCAAGTTTATAATGCGTGTATTTTTACTGCTACCAACTAAACGCCGCACCATTCGCCAACGCATAGATTTGACAACTTTTTAAAAGTTGTCAAATCTATCTACCCGCTGGTCCGTAGCGCCAGGCTACAGTATTATCACTATCTAAAAATGCATATCTTTGCAAAGGCTTCCGGCAGTTGCAGACTGGTTCTGTTGCCCGGGAGTTCATTTATCATGCTAACCAAAACCGAAATATTATTTTTCCTTAAAAAGAATAAAGCCTATCTGCACCAACAGTTCTGCGTGGAGCAAATAGGCATATTTGGCTCATTTGCACGCGATGAAGCGAATGAAAAAAGTGATATTGATTTTTTAGTAGAAATTGATGCCCCACTGGAGGTTTACAAAGAAACCAAGGAAGCGCTGCATACTTATTTAAAAAATGCTTTCGGCAGAGAGGTGGACCTGGCCAATCCTAAGTCTTTAAAACCACATTATAGGGAAAGGATTTTAAAGTACGCCGTTTATGCCTGAAGAGCGGGACAAAGCAAACATAGAAGAAGTGTTCTATGCTATTGAGCATATTGAAAAATACCTGGATAATATTTCTTCGCTCGAAGACCTGCTTGCTAACACAATGGTGTATGATGCCGTAATGATGAATTTTATTTTGATTGGCGAGGCCTGCAAAAGATTAAGCAGCAGTATTAAAAGCGAAAACCCGCAAATTGACTGGGCCGGCATAAACGACTACAGAAATTTTATTGCTCATGAATATTTTGGTGTAGATGAAAAAATAGTTTGGCGCACAATCAAGATTGAATTACCCAAATTGAAAAAGGGCCTTCAGGATATTTTAAACGCCGGCTAATCTGCCCTCATCACTCCGTAAACTTATACCCCACCCCCCTCACAGAATGAAAATGCCGGGGGGTTGAAGGGTCTTTTTCAAAATATTTGCGGAAGGTTAAAATGAAATTATCGATGGTCCGGGTTGAAGGGTAAACATCGTAGCCCCATACAAATTGCAATATCTGGGTCCTTGAAACCACGCTGTCCTTACGGTCAATCAACAGCTTCAGCAGCGAGATTTCCTTTTTGGTAAGCGATACATCAATACCATTTACCCCCTTAGCCTTAAAAGTTAAAAAGTTAACCTCGTTTCCGCCAAAATGATAAAGCTTTAACTGCTCGGCCTCTGGCTTTCCCCGGTTGCTATGTCTTATCAGCACCTTGACGCGTAGCAATAGTTCCTCCAGGTTAAACGGCTTGGTCAGGTAATCATCGGCGCCATATTTAAAACCCAGCACTTTATCCTGGCTGGTATCCTTGGCGGTTAAAAAAATAATAGGGGTATCGGAGTCCGTAATCCTTATTTTCTGGCACACATCAAACCCATCCATCTCAGGCAGCATTACATCCAGTATAATCAGGTTAAATCGCTGCGCTTCGGTTTTCTTCAACGCCTTCATACCCGTGTCAGCCTCTTCAACCTCGTACCCTTCAATTTCCAGGTTCAGTTTAATCGCTTCGCGCAGGTTTTCTTCGTCCTCAACAAGTAATATCCTTGAGCTCATAATTGCAGTTTAAATACATATCCCTACCAGTAAATACCATTCACTTAACCACTAATTAAACTAGAAATTAACCATTTAGGCACTAAGAACACTAAGTTACACTAAGATATTTTATAACCACAACTCTATAACACCCAAAAAAATATCAGCCTGTAACCCGGTCAATTTAAATCGGTTTTGAAAATTTATACTAACTCTCAGTGCTTCTAAGTGCTCTTAGTGCCTGAGTGGTTAATTTCCCTGATTTCATCACATGGCTATTCCAGTCATAATTTTACAAATAAATATTAAAGCTACTGTCACAGAAATGTAAAAATCATTCCCACTCTATTTATAATCCGGGAAAACAAATCCATGCCAGCACAAAGGCCACATACAAACCACAGCAAAATATAACCTTAGCGCTTTTTGTATTGGCATTTTCCTTTGTGCCCTTTGCAATAAACTTCATTTGTATTCCGGTTTAATTTTAATTCAACACTCTGGGAAATGATAACTTAAACACAGTTCCCGCAGGTTTATTGTCCTCAATGCTTATTTCGCCCTTATAAATTTCCACAAAGCGTTTTACTATATACAAGCCCAACCCCGTTCCTTTGGTGCGGCGGGTATCCTCATTCCCAACCCGGTAAAACTTTCCAAAAACCCTCTTCTTTTCAGCATCGGCAATACCAATCCCATTATCTGTTACAGCCAGGTAAACATGGTTGCTATCGTCAGTTAAGGACACAGAAACTGTGGTGGATGCTTCCGAATATTTAATAGCATTTTCAATCAGGTTAATAATTACCGAACTAAAACCTATAGGGTCAACATGCAGGTATAAACCGGGCTTTACCTTATCAAGCACATGTATACTCTTCTTATTATGCGCAAACCGCTCAACTATCAATTGCGTTAATTCCGAAACATTTATTTCCTCATTGCTAAAACCCGGTTCATCATGCTCAATTTTTGCAGCAAACAAAATATTATCAACCAGCGATTCAAGCCGGTCAATATCAATCAGCGAATTGCCAATCAACCGCTCCGACTTTTCAGCATCTAGCTTACGCATGGCCAGTGTTTGCAACGCCAGTTTTACAGACGATAAAGGTGAGCGGAGTTCATGTGTAATAGAAAGCAGGAAGTTGTGCTGCTGCCTGGCCAGTTGCATCTCTTTCGAAAACACCCTTCGCACCGCCAATAAGCCAAGCAAAAGCAGAAAAATAAAAACACTCCCTTCGCCCAATATCATAAACCTTTGCCTGCTGTATTTAGCCCTTACAGTCTTGTAGTCATTGCTTTCCGTATAATCTG
>CAISWS010000178.1 GCA_903889265.1 uncultured Bacteroidota bacterium | reverse complement strand
CTTTTTTTACTTTTTTTACTTATATGCCAACAAGCGCAAAGCCAGGTTGATACAACCGGTGTTACCATTGCCAACGTAACCTGTAACGGCGGAAATAATGGTTCTGTTATTTATAACATTGGCGGCGGGCCGGGGCCGGTTAAATACAGCTGGAGGAATGGTGTTACCGGGTATGCCACCGGTAGTTGTACCTATGCCGTAAACGTGAATAACCCCGGGGCGGCTTTAACACAGTTTCAGATACAAGTGAATGTAAACCTGGCTACCGGCATGCACGCCGATTTTTCGAATATAGTTTTTATGGACTCAGCGGGCAATTTATTTCCGTTCTGGTTAACGGATTTCCCTACGGCTTCCACCGCTTCTTTCTGGGTGCGGGTGCCAAATATCCCGGCAGGAAATTCGGTTTTTTATCTTTCGTTTTGCGGAAGTGCAACTGTTTCAGCCAGCAATCCGGTTAGCACGTTTGAGTTTTTCGATAATTTTGACGGGGGCAGTATTGCCGCGTATACCGATACCTGCGTTAATGTAGATGTGGCAGGTGAATCGTGTACGGTAATTGATGATAATACAACCTCCTTTTCTCCGGGCTACAGCCTTTCTCCCTCGGGCGCATCCAGTTGTTTTACCGCACCCTATGATGGAGCGGGTTCAAAAGTAAGCCGCACGGTTGCTATAGTAAACGACTCGCTGGTTATGGATTATGAGGACAAGGTAGCGGTAACCCTGTATGGATTTTGCTCCGGGGGCACCGGCAGCACCAACACCGTTTTTGCCGATGATGTAAATTTAGGAAACGGGCAAACTATAGGCGTAGGTGGCACTTGCAGCACCAATACAAGCCCATGGAAAGCCGAAACCTCACTCCCATTCTCGGTTACTACCGGTACAGTTACATTTGCCCTGCAAACCTATGGCGGCGACTGCGACAACTCGCAAGGCTGGTTTGATGATGTGCGCATACGTAAATACCGCTACAACCCACCTACCGATACACTTTTGGTAACGCCGCAGCTTTCGCTTAATAACCTAACTGCAGGAAACTACACCCTTACCCTGACCGATATTAACGGAAATACAGTAACCCGTACCCTTATTATAAGTCAACCATCCGCGTTGCAAGTTGCCGCAGATTCCTCCAACAATCCTTGCGCAGGTTCAGGAAATGGTTTTGCCTGGGCAGTGGTAAATAACGGAACATCACCCTATTCTTTACTCTGGAACAGCAGCCAAACCACTGATACCATTACCGGGCTTAGCCCGGCAACCTACACCGTAACCGCAACAGATAACAACGGTTGCACAGCATCCGCTGCCACGCACATAGCGTTGGTTGCACCTTTGCAGGTTATTGCGCAAGATGACAGTGTTAACTGCTTTGGCAACTCAACCGGTACTGCGTGGGCGGTGGTAAGCGGCGGGCAGGCACCCTATCAATATATCTGGAGCAACAGTTCTGCTACGGATACCATTACAGCGCTTGCAGCCGGTGTTTATAATGTTATTGTTACCGACGCTGATGGTTGCACCGCTAACACTGCTGTAGGAGTTAATCAGCCCTCAGCGGCTCTTGTTACTACCGGCATGTCCTCTCCTATCAGCTGCTTTGGTTATACAAACGGCAGAGCCTGGGCTATCTCCACAGGCGGAACTGCTCCCTATCAATACATCTGGAACACCTCACAAACTACCGATACTATTTCCAATCTTTCATCCGGAACTTATTTGCTTACTGCAACGGATAATGCTGGTTGCACTGCTGCTTCAAGTATTACTATATCTCCGCCCAACCCTCAGTTAACTTTAAGTTTTGATTCGGTAAATGTTTTGTGTAACGGTAACAACACCGGTAGTGCTTTAGCCAATATCAACGGCGGTACTACTCCTTACACCTTGCGCTGGAGCAACAACGCAGCAAGCACATCTATCACAGCACTGACCGCGGGAGACTATACGCTTACGGTAACCGATTTATTCGGGTGCACTGTTACAGGCAATGTAAACATAACACAGCCTCTGCAGGGTTTGGGGCTTTCGGTGCAATCTCATTCTCCGGTTTGTGCAGGGCTTAGTACCGGAAGTGCAGCCGCTACTGCCACCGGTGGTGTTCCACCTTATAGTTTTAACTGGTCTACCGGTGCAGGTACTGATTCGGTATCGGGCCTGGTTACCGGTGTATATAGTTTAACACTAACTGACAATAACCATTGCACACAAACCTCCCAGGTAACTATTGCACCTTCAGAAGTAATTACAATCGCAGAGCAGAAGGTAACTCCCACATGTGCCGATTCAAGCAATGGCACCATCAGTATCAGCGTTTCAGGAGGCACAATGCCCTACATTTATGTTTGGAGTAATGGAAGTACATCACAAAACCTTACCAATGCGCCAGCCCGTGCCTATTCGCTGGTGGTTACCGATAATCTTGGCTGTTCGGCTGCATTTTCGGATAACGTGCCAGCTGAAAATTTTTCTGCAACTATTTCAGCACAACCAGATTCTGTTATTTTAAACGGTGATCAGGTAACGCTTGCTGTTAACGGATCCGGTGCCGTATCCGCTATCTGGCAACCCATTGTAAGCTTTAACGATTCGTCAGGTTTATCAGTAACCGCAGCACCGGCAACTACCACGATATACCAGGCCACCATTGCATCAGACGTTGCCTGCAAAACAACTGCTTCCATCACTATCATTGTTAAACCTAAACCTAAATGGCTGGTACCTACAGGCTTTTCGCCTAACGGTGATGGGGTAAATGATTATTTCCATGTGGTGCTGCGCGGGCCTGTTCAGTTTATTTCTTTAAGTGTATTCAACCGGTGGGGCGAAAAGATTTTTGAAACCAACGATCCCGACCCGGGATGGGATGGCACTTTCCAGGAGAGGCCTCAACCGGTAGGCGTTTACATTTACCAGTTGCAGATAAGGAACCTGGCCGATGGTGCCGGTACTATCATAAGCGAAAGCGGGAACGTAACTCTTATAAGATAATATTATAACCAACAGCCTGTCCCGGATTTTTGCGTGTTCAGCAGAAATACTAACTTCAAAAAAAAATTGTATGGCCCATCATCATCACGAAGAGCATTTTGAAAGTCCCGAATTTGTAAAGGATATAGTGATTGGCATGGCCGACGGGTTAACCGTTCCTTTTGCACTTGCGGCGGGATTAAGCGGGGCTGTAGACTCAAGCACTATAATCATTACAGCGGGTATTGCTGAAATTGCAGCAGGCAGTATAGCCATGGGCTTAGGGGGATACCTGGCAGGGAGAACAGAAGTAGATCATTACGAATCTGAACTAAAGCGGGAGTATCTTGAAGTGGATGAGTTTCCGGAAAAGGAAAAGGCAGAGGTAGTTGAAGTGCTTGAAGAGTTTGGCATGTCAAGACAGTCCAGTACAGGCATTGTTGAGGAACTTTCGAAGGACAAAGACAAGTGGGTAAAATTTATGATGCGCTTTGAGCTGGGCCTTGAAAAACCTGATGCAAAACGAGCCCGGAAAAGTGCTTTTAATATCGGGGCCGCCTATATTGTTGGAGGATTAGTACCGCTTTCGCCCTATTTTTTCATTAAAAATTCGCAGCAGGCGCTTCTTATATCTATTGCGGTTACACTGGTGGCACTTTTCATTTTTGGATTTCTGAAAGCTAAAGCCATAGGGCAGCCTACCTTAAACGGTGCCATTAAAACGACTTTTATTGGTGCATTGGCTGCCGGAGTTGCTTTTTTACTTGCCAAGCTGATACAGGGCCATGGCATGTAAAAGGGCCCTGGCAGTATTGAAAAAGTCTTGCTTCTCAATTCTTGTCTCTTGAATCTAATAGTGCTATTTTCGCGCACTTAAATTCTGAAACCATGGCGAAGGTTAAAATTGGTTTGGTGCAAATGAGTTGCGTTAAAGAAGCGCAACCTAATTTACAAAAGGCTATTGCGGGAATAAAAGATGCCGCTTCAAAAGGCGCGCAAATTGTATGCCTGCAGGAGTTGTTTACCTCTTTGTATTTCTGCGATGTGGAGGATTACGAAAATTTTAAGCTGGCCGAAAAAATCCCCGGCCCTACAACAGATGTGCTGGGCGAATTAGCTGAAGAGTTGAAGGTTGTAATAGTTGCCTCGCTTTTTGAAAAGCGTGCACAGGGTATTTATCATAATACCACCGCAGTCATTGATGCCGATGGAAAGTACCTGGGCAAGTACCGCAAAATGCATATTCCCGACGACCCGGCTTTTTACGAAAAATTCTATTTCACCCCAGGCGACCTTGGTTATAAAGTTTTTGAAACAAAATATGCCAAACTAGGTGTATTAATCTGCTGGGACCAGTGGTACCCTGAAGCAGCCCGTATTACCGCTTTAATGGGCGCCGAAATACTGTTTTACCCCACCGCTATCGGTTGGGCTACCAGCCAGGATAACGACACCAACACTGAACAATACAATGCATGGCAAACCATTCAGCGATCACACGCCGTGGCTAATGGAGTGCATGTAGTAAGCGTTAACCGGGTAGGTTTTGAACAGGATGAGAAAATGAAATTCTGGGGAGGAAGTTTTGTTTCCAATCCATTTGGCAAACTTCTTTATCTGGCATCGCACGATAAGGAAGAAAATGCTGTGGTAGAAATAGATACACAAAAAACCGACTTCTACCGCACCCATTGGCCCTTTATGCGCGACCGCAGAATTGATTCGTATCAACCCATTACCAAAAGATTTATTGACGAAGCATAATGAAAACACCACGCGAACTGGGATTTATTTTTCCTGCTGAATTTGAAAAACAGATGGCTATGTGGTTATCGTGGCCACATAAAGAAGCCTCCTGGCCCGGAAAGATTGAAACTATTTTTGAGCCTTATTGCCGGTTTATAAGCCTGGTATCTGAGGGCCAGAAGGTATGTATAAATGTGGCTGATGAAGCAATGAAACAGTTTGCACTGGGCAAACTGCAAACAACCCAATGTAAACCTAACTTTGAAAACATTCGGTTTTTCCTTAACCCCACCAACGATGCCTGGTGCCGCGACCACGGCCCTGCCTTTGTTGTCAACCGGGCAAAAAAAGAAAAAGCCATTGTTGACTGGGATTATAATGCATGGGGCGATAAATACCCTCCTTATAACCTGGATGATGTTATACCTACCTTAATTGGTAAAGAGTTAAACCTGCCGGTTTTCCATCCTAAAATAATTATGGAAGGCGGCTCGGTAGAGTTTAACGGTAAGGGGACACTAATTAGTACTACCGCCTGTTTGTTAAACAAAAACCGCAATCCGCAGCTTAACCAAAAGCAAATTGAGCAATACCTGGTTGATTATTATGGCGTAGAAAATATTTTATGGCTAGCTGATGGGATTGTAGGCGATGATACTGACGGGCATATTGATGATATAACGCGTTTTGTGAATGAAGATACCGTGGTAACAGTTATTGAAGGCAGTAAAACTGATGAGAACTATGAGCCGCTTCAGGAAAACTTAAAGCTGCTGCAAAAAATGCGTTTGCAAAACGGCAAACAAATAAATATTGTTGAGTTGCCCATGCCCCATGCCGTGATTTACGAGGAACAGCGCCTGCCTGCATCATACGCCAATTTTTATATCGCCAACCAATATGTAATAGTGCCAACCTTCAGGGACGATAAAAATGACCATGTAGCGATAGAGATATTGCAGTCATGTTTTAAAGACCGGAAAGTTGTTGGGCTGGACTCAACAGACCTGATATGGGGGTTGGGTAGTTTCCATTGCCTTTCGCAGCAGGAGCCTGAAATTTAAAAAGGGTTTTTCAATGCCGGATTATTCATGTATGATGTATCCGTCATATCATTCAATAATATAAGTAACTGGTTTTTTTGCCGTGCCGAAAGGTGCATGCCACCGGTTGGCAGATAATTGCCCGCAGTATCCTTGGCAATATGCAGCAAAATAAACTGATCGGCATTGGGCGAGTATTGCAGGCTATCGCTGTAAAAGTTAATTACCTGTTGCAGTGTTTGATACCGGCCATCGTGCATATAAGGACCGCCCACAGCAACATTGCGCAAACTGGGGTTTTTGAACAGGCCCATGTCGGTTGAAACACCTGTTATGGCACCACGGCCGGGGTCCTTGTAATCATTAACCGTTGGTGCTGCCTGCAGGCCGTCATTTCGGTAAGTTTGCCCCTGCAGATAATTGGCCATTAAAAAGTTACCGCCATAAGCGTGGCAGTGAAAGCACTCGCCCTGCGTTGCGTTAAATATGTAATTAAATGCGGTGTCTTCATCGGGGGTAAAGGTGGCCTGACCTCTCGACAAACTATCGAACCGCGAATTAACAGAAATGGCGGTCATTAAAAATTCCTGTATGCCCAAATAAATTTCGCGTTCGTTAACGGTGCCCGGCCGCCCAAAAGCCTTTTTAAAAAGCCTGGCGTAAACCGTATCGGCCTGCAAATATGCAATGGCGTTGGCAGCTTGTATACCAAGCTCATTATGGGCTGCATCCTGGGCCTGAGCGGCAATTGTGGGTTGTCTTCCATCCCAGAACATGGCAGGCTCCCAGGCCAGGTTAACCAGCCTTGGAGCTTTACGCTTGTTGGGGCCGAAAACATTGGTTGCAATAGGAATAGAATCGGCAAATGAACGGGATAAGATATGGCAACTTGCACAGGCTAATGTTCCGTTTACCGAAAGGTGCTTATCATAAAACAATCTTCTGCCTAACAATATACCTTCAACGGTAAGCGAATCTTTATATGGATTGCTGATACCCGGAAACTCAAAAGTTATTGCGTTTGACTGTATAACGTATTTGGTGCCCTGGTAAAGGCTATCAGGATCGTTCGGATTGGTTTTTACCGTAGTTATCTTCGGGTCACGTTTGCAGTTTGCCAAAACAAGAAGTAAGAAAGCAAACGGGAGGGTGTATAAAGCTTTTCTTTTCATAGTTCCTGCGCTCAAAAAGTAAAGGCGTTTGAAAAATTATCGGCAAAAGTGCTTGCTATAACCGGGTTATCACCTACACCCGACGAAGTTTCAGGTTGCGTTACAATGTTAATTGATTCACCGGTTATGCTATTGGAGAATATTTGCTGAACATCAAGATACAGCGTAAGCGTGCCCGGGGTTTTGCAGCAAACCGAAAAATTTTTATTTAACTTAGTTTGTCTGTAATTAATGTTATTGCCAATATGATAAACCAGGTAATTGGGCATATTAAATGAATCCGTTGCAGCCCATTTACCTTCCATAACTTCATACCGGTATCCCGAATTCATATCCCAGTACATGCCCCAAAGGCCGCTGAAAGGGCTTGGAAAAACAGCTTCGTTGGCGTTGGTTTTGTTTTGATTGGAATCAACTCCGCAGGAAAAACTGATGCCGGAAAAATCGCCCTCCACATTATTTACTGAAACCGAAAGCGTGGACGAATCGGTAAAATCAAAAATAGCCAGGTCCGATAAAGTTACTGTGGTGCCATTGGTTTTAATAAGATTGATATGTGAAAGGTAAAAAGTAAGGCTGGTCATACTAATATATCTGCCTGTGGCATCAGTATTGGTAGCGTTAAGTGCAAAGCTCTGATTTCCGTATTTGGCTTTCATAACCAAAGTGAATGTTGCAGGGCCCTCTTTTTTGCATGATGATGATGAAAAAATTATAACGGCAAACAACATTAAAAATACCAGCAGTTTAAATTTTCTCATGGCCGCTTATTTTTAAGCATCTCCGAATATACATCAAAAGCATGCATTTATTTAAATGGTAAGGCCCTATTAACAATTAAACCTATCCTCTGTTTATCAATATTTTATAAATAATCATGTCTAACCCCCTCTTTGGCAATAAATACCAACAGACTTCGTTTATTTGCGTCCGTTTAATTTTCACCCATGCCCAAATATTTTTTAGCGCTTCTGGCGGTGTGCCTTTTATTTTCAAACCTGCAGGCCCAAAAAAGGGTAACAGTTAGTGGCACCGTTAAAGACGCCAGTAATGGCGAGGTAATGACCGGAACGCTGGTTTACGCCAAATCTGACCCCCAAAACGGGGCGGTGGTAAACAGCTATGGGTTCTATTCCCTTTCTATAAAACCGGGCCCTGATACTATTGTTGCCCAGTACATTGGTTACGATAAAAAAATATTTGCCGTCAACTTGTCGCATGATACAACCATCAGTTTCCCCTTGGGCCTGGCGGATGTAAATACCATGAAAGAAGTAGTGGTGAAAGCAGATAAAGGCAACCAGAACGTAACCTCTGCCCAAATGGGTGCTATTACTTTAACCACCAAAGACATTGAAAAAATACCGGTGTTTTTTGGCGAGAAGGATATTATGAAAACGCTTGAGCTAACCCCCGGCGTAAAATCGGCGGGTGAGGGTAATTCAGGATTTTATGTAAGGGGTGGCAGTGCCGATCAAAACCTGGTTTTATTGGACGAAGCGCCGGTTTATAATTCGGGGCACCTGTTGGGTTTTTTTAGCACATTCAATTCAGATGCCGTATCAGATGTTACACTTTACAAAGGAGGCATGCCTGCTGATTTTGGCGGAAGGCTAGCCTCGGTTGTTGATGTAAAAATGAAAGACGGAAACGACCAGGACTACAGCGTTTCAGGCGGAATAGGCCTCATCTGCTCGCGCCTTAATGTTGAAGGGCCTATTAAAAAACATAAAGGTTCGTTTTTGGTTTCAGGCAGGTTTGCCTATCCTGGCTTTTTTGCCAAGCTATCAAGCAACCCCCGCATTAAAAGTGTTACTCTGTATTTTTACGATTTGAATTTAAAGGCCAATTACACCCTGGGCGACCATGACCGGGTTTTCCTTTCAGCTTACCTGGGCCGCGATGTTTTTAGTGTGAATAACAACTTCGGATTAAACTGGGGCAACATAACGGCAACCGCCCGGTGGAACCACATTTTTACCGACAAGATTTTCAGCAACACCTCGTTTATTTTCAATAATTACAATTACAAAGTGCTGGTTGGGCAGGATACGGCCCAGGCAACCATTTTATCAGGTATACAGGATATCAGTTTAAAAGAGGATCTTCAGTATTATCCCAACAGTAAAAACAAGGTGCATGTTGGTTTTGATATGACCTATCATACGTTTATCCCCGGCGAAGTCACTGCTATAGGGTTAAACAAACTTGTTTCGCTTGACCAGGCCAAAACACATGCTTTGGAAACGGCCATTTACGCCAGTAATGAACAAACAATAGTGCCCTGGTTTAAAATGATATATGGTGTTCGTTTTTCTGAATTTACGGCCTTAGGCAGCCAAACCGTATATACCAGCTACGATCCTGAAACATACCTGCCGACAGATTCAAGCATATACAAAAAGGCGCAACCTATCGTAACATACTGGAACCTGGAGCCGCGTTTATCAATGAACTTTATTATTAACGAACACAACTCAATCAAGCTGGCGTTCGACCGCAATACTCAGTATATACAGCAGTTGAGCAATACCACATCAACCAATCCAACAGATTTATGGATACCTACCAGTAAACTGGTAAAGCCTGAAATTGCGGACCAGGTTGCGCTGGGCTATTTTGGCAACTTCCTGAAAGGCGCTTTGCAACCTTCAGTAGAAACCTACTACAAATACATGCAAAACCAGGTTGATTATGTAAGCGGTGCCGATTTATTATTGAACCGGTATGTTGAGAGTCAACTGGTTTATGGCACCGGCTGGGCTTATGGGGTTGAAGTAATGATGAAATACGATGTTTGGAAAGTGCACGGTTGGGTAGCTTATGACTGGAGCCGGAGCATAAGGAAGTTTCCTGCAATTGATAATAATGTGCCTTACTACGCTACCCAGGACCGGACCCACGAAGCTGATGTAGTGGCCATTTATGATATAAACAAAAAATGGAGTATTTCGGCCGTTTTTGTTTTCTACACCGGCAATGCCGTTACCTGGCCGAGTGGAAGTTATGAATTGGGCAATGCCGTGGTGCCATTGTATACCTCAAGAAACGGATATCGTATGCCTGATTACGAAAGGCTTGATTTGGGCGCTACTGTTGAGTTGAAAAAGCATAAGAAATGGGAGCATAACCTTAACCTGACTTTATATAATGCGTTAGGAAAAGAAAACGCCTACTCAATTAACTTTCAGGCCAACCCTAACAACCCGAGCCAGACAGAAGCTGTGCAGCTAAGTTTGGGCCGCTGGATACCTTCTGTTACCTATAACTTTAAATTCCTGTAATATGAAGCGGAAAAACATGTTCAGCAATTTTATAAAGCTTGCGGTGGTTGTTATAATAACGGCGTTTATAACCACGTCGTGTCAGAAAGTTATTCATGTTGATTTAAGTACAGCCAACCAGCAATTGGTGATAGCGGCATTCGTTACAGACCAACCCCTGATAGACACCGTTGTAATCAGTAAAACCGGCAGCTATTTTACCCCTGGCAATTACCCGATGGTAAACGGCGCCACTGTGGTTATTACCGACAACACAGGACTTACCGACACATTTGTGCAGGTTGACAGTGGTAAATACGCCACACAACACTTAACCGGTGTACCGGGCCGTACCTATACAATGCATGCCTACGTTGCAGGTAAAGAATATGACGCGGTTTCAACCATGCCCCAACCCGTAGCCCTTGATAGCGTTCAGGTATACCTGGCAGGCAACGGTTCTGACACCGGTTATCATATCAGGGCTTATTTTATTGACCCACCTTCTACCGGCAACTACTATATGTTACAGGCCACCTATAACGGAGTTTTGCAGGATAGTGCCAACAACATAACGCTTGACCAGGATAAATATACAAACGGACTGATACAGGATGTAAGACTGCGTGTACCCTATCCCCCCACTGGCGACTCAGTAAAAGTAAGCTTGTTGTGTATTGACTACAATACGTACAATTATTTTTCGGTGGTGAGAAGTATTACATCAGCGGGCAACCCGGTTTCAACAGCCGTGCCGCAAAACCCTCCAACCAATATATTGGGGGGGGCTGTGGGATATTTTTCGGCCTACTCAGTCAGGTCGAAAACTTCTTACGTGCCTTAACGGCTTAGCCAAAATCAATCGGCGCTTTTTTCATAAACCTAACATCGCCTTTTTTGCAAATGCCATTATACGGAATAGTAATTTTTAAAGAGGCGTGTATATCAGCATTGTAAACATATTTCTTTGCAAACAGACCCAGCAAATCCTGGGTGCCGATAGTAAGGGGGCCAAGACGCAAAGTAGCACCCATACTAAAATTGCCATACACATCGTACGATAAAGGCAGGTATACTCCAATCCATCTGTTATCATATTTAGGCGTAACACTAAAAGTGGTAACCTGTGTAAGCATATTCTGTGTGGGCGACATATCAGGCGAAACCATCGTAGCCACGGTTACCCCAAATTCCTTATAAATGTTGTAATCAATAAAAATATTAAACCGGGTAGGCAACCACAATGTAAACGTGCTTTTGGTCGGCAATATCTGAAAGCGCGCCCGGATGGTATCATCCAGGCTTTGCAATCCATTGGGGAATTTATCGCCCGCTACTTCCCAGTTATTGATGTTGGCATAAAAATTCTGGCTGTAATCTCCCCGTTTAAAACGCAAAGCTCCAAAGTCCATGATTGAAAACCCTACGGCCAGTTTATACCGGTCGCGGTCCTTCAGGCTCTGGCAATCGCAGTTATAATCAGGGCTGTACTTTTCATGGTCGGGATGCCATTCGTACACAGCACCCATATCGGCAGCCACTGTTGGTACGGCGTATTTGGTGTTGAACACATTACCCAAATACCCAGGCAAATTCTGAGCTATGGCAGACGGTGAGTAACCTTTTGAAGTAATCAGCCCCTCAGAATATGCATAACTAACACTTGTTCGGTTAATGCTTAACAAGTCGTATTCCGGCCATTTATAATTCAGATTATTGAGCTGTGCATAGGCACCTGCAAGCGGTTGTTCTAATTTCAACGTGCCACCAACCTTTATTAAATTCTCCCCTTTATCAAGTATAACGCGTGAGTAGGTAATTCCATAATCATTCCAGGCTGCAGCTTTTAAACCAAGATTAGCGTTTGAAAGGCTTTGCCCTAAAAAATTAGTGGCTGCCTGCGCATTGGTTCCCAAACCATAATAAGCTATGCGTGCCAGCGTTTCGTTTACGTTTTCGGCATTGGCAACAAGGTTGGCGTGGCAGGTAAAAGCGATAGCGTTTTGGCGCTTATGCCCTTTACGCCCAAACTGAAACATAAACGACAAAGGCCCGGTTAGCTGTGCCCCTGCATAGGCATTCTTATCGCGGCCATTAACCCGTTCATGTAAAAAGTCCTGTTGAAAATTTGCGCTGTTGAATAACACGGGGTGTAATATTACCTGCCGGTCTAATCCCACATAATTGTTATTGATAGTTGCCGCCGCAGCTATCAGATTAATGTCTATAAAAAACGGACTGTTGGCAATAGCGGGGTTATAATCAACATTGGTAACTCCGCCGTACTGGCTTCCGCGCAGGCCTAAAAAGAATTGTGCTTGAAGATTGCAAATGCACGAAACCGGGATAATGAATAGCAGCATGTACTTTTTCATAAACGGATGGTGTTAAGGTGAAAAATGCAAAAGTTGATTTCACTTCACTCAGTTTATTTAGCTGCGTTAATTAATACTATCCCTGTTGAATATAAAGGCTGTGCCTGCCTGCTGTTATTGTAACGCAGGTTGAAGAATATTAGTATGTGCAGCTATTATAAGGATGTGAAATATGAGTGAGAGGATGCATGAAGATTGAAGAATTGTATCTTGCCATAAAACCCGTCATGGTAACCCATCATAAAAATTATAAGAAAGAAGCTTTCGGTCAGATTATACATGCGTTTGGAGTTGTCATAATCGCCGATACAATTACCCTCTTCTCCGAATTAATTACATTTATCCTGTTACAAAATGCAGTTTTGCAGCTTCAGGAAGTGTATAACGGAATTTTAACCAGTTAATGAAAGGTTTCGCCGGCATTATAGTTTTATGGGTACTTCTTACAGGCGTAACCTCCGCACAGACTTTTAAGCTGGATGGTGTGGTTATTGATGCCGATGACCATACTTCTATGCCCGGGGCTTTTATTAAACTATCCTACCAGGCAGATAGCACAAGGGCCACTGATGCACAAAGTGATTTGCAGGGTAAGTTTTCCTTCGTCAATCTGCCGCCAGCCGGCTACGTGCTGGAGATTAAATATATAGGCTACAAAACGATTGTTTTAAAGCCTAAAATAACCACCGCCGATAAACACCTGGGCAACATTTTACTGGTTAAAAACCCCACCACTTTTAAAGATGTGCCCATTATTGCCAAGGAAAACCGCGTTAAACAAAAAGACGACACCAGCGAGTATAATGCCCAGGCCTTTAAAGTAAACCCCGATGCCAGCGCTGAAGACCTGGTTACCAAAATGCCGGGCATTACCAGCAACAATGGCACTGTTACCGCACACGGCGAAACCGTGCAGCAGGTGTATGTAGATGGTAAAGAATTTTTTGGACAGGATGCCACCCTGGCTTTAAAAAACCTGCCTGCCGAGGTTATAGACAAGGTGCAGGTTTTTGACAAATGGAGCGACCAGGCACAGTTTACGGGCTTTGATGATGGTAACTCGCAAAAGGCGATTAACATAGTAACCAAGAAAAACCGCCGTAACGGAATTTTTGGAAAGTTATATGCTGGTTATGGTTACCTGGACGACAGCAAATATTCGGTAGGTGGTTCGCTGAACTGGTTTAATGGCGACCGGCGATTGTCAGTGATAGGTATGAGCAATAACGTTAACATTCAGAATTTTTCAACACAGGATATTTTGGGTGTAATAGGCACCGCCACACAGCGCCAGGGACGTGGCGGTGGTGGGGGGCAGGGAGGTGGAGGACAAGGAAGTAACAGCGCCAGTGCTAGTAACTTTTTAATAGGTAACCAACCCGGCATTTCAACCACAAGTTCAGCAGGCTTAAACTATGTTGACCTGTGGGGTAAAAAGAAGAAGGTAAAAGTGGTGGCCAGTTACTTTTTTAACCTTACCAAAAACAGTGATGTAACCTCCCTAAACCGGCAATATTTTAATTCGGGCGATAGTTCAGATTATTACAACGAGAACGACCAAACCAGCAGCCGTAATATTAACCACCGGGTAAATATCCGGATGGAATATACCGTTGACAGCAGCAACAAACTGATTTTTACGCCTAAGTTAAACCTGCAGCAAAACAACCAGCTGCTTAACCAGTTTGGCCAAACTACCATTGAACAGGTGATACCCGTAAGCCAGAGCCAAACAAGGTATAACCCAACGAGTTTTGGTTACAATCTTTCGGGTGATGTTTTGTGGCAGCATAAATTCAAAAAACCTAAGCGCACTTTCTCAATTGATATTTCTTCTGCCTACAGTTATAAAGAGGGTATAACTACCCTTAAATCATTAAACTACTATTCAGAAAATAACGACTCGGTATGGCTTAATCAAACATCGCCAACGCATAGCAACAGCTATACATTGGGCGGAAATTTGGCATACACAGAACCGGTTGGTAAAACAGGTATGTTGCAGTTTAACTATACCCCCGCTAATCAGTGGAGTTCAAGTAACCAGCAAACCAGCAATTACGACTCTGTTACCGAAGGATATAATTTGCCGGATACCGCACTCAGCAATAAATACACCGATATTTATATGACTCATAAAGGAGGGATTACCTACCGCTATGTTACTCCGAATAAGCACATCAATTTTTCATTAGGTGTAAACGAACAATATGCCTTGCTTACCGGCACACAGGTTTTTCCGGATGCATACCATACCAACCGCACCTTTTTAAATACCCTGCCTAATGCCATGTTTATGTTTAAAGCAGACAGCGGGGCCAGTTTGCGCATTTTCTACCGGACCTCAACCAACCCGCCTTCTATTTCGCAGCTACAGGATGTAATCAACAATAGTAATCCTTTGCTGTTAAGCACAGGTAACCCAAATTTAAAACAGGCTTTTACGCACTCGCTTTTATTACGATATGGAACAACAAAAAGTAAAACCGCTAACTCATTGTTTGCTTTTCTTACAGCCAGCTATACCCAAAATTATGTGGGCAGTTCAACTTTTATTGCGGGCAGTGATACTGTGTTAAGTAATAATGTGTTACTCCATAAAGGTTCGCAAATTACCTCGCCGGTTAACCTGAACGGTGCTATAAGCGGAAGTGCATTTTTAAATTACGGTTTCCCTATCGAGAAAATAAAGTGCAACATGAATTTTACGGCCGGGTTAAGTTACAACCGCTCGCCGGGGCTTATTAATTATTTAACCAACTGGGCCAGCACTTACAACATTAATGGCGGTTTTGTTTTGGGTAGTAACATCAGCGAGAAGGTAGACTTTACCATTAGCTATACCGGCAGCTACAACATAGTGCAAAATACGCTGCAGGCAACCGGCAATAACAATTACTTTAACCATACTGCCACTGCTAAATTTAACTGGATGTTTTACAAAGGTTTTGTATTTAATACCAGCCTGCAAAACACTTTATACGAAGGGGTATCGCAAGGATTTAATGTGGATGTTTACCTTTGGAATATTGCTTTGGGTTATAAATTTTTGAAAGACAAATCGTTTGAATTACGCGCCAGCGTAAATGACGTGCTGAACCAAAACACCGGTATCAGCCGCACCGTAACCGGCACCTATGTTGAGGACGACAGAACCCAGGTTTTAAAGCGGTATTTAATGCTTACTGCGACTTATACTTTGAAGTATTATAAGAAGGGGTAGATACTTCCCTACAGTCAAGAGCCCGAAGGTTTTAAAGGAAATGCATTAGCTGCGTAGACGTACACGATTCACCTTTCAATTCAGGATTGCAAAGAAACGGCTACAACAACCATAGATTCGGCTACACCAGCCACTTCCGCTATTCTCACCTTTGTGCTGTCAAAATTTATTCCATAAACTAAAAACAGCAGCATGAAAATCGTACTAACAGGCTCATTAGGCCACATCAGCAAACCACTTGCTAAAGAATTAATTAAAAAAGGCCACCAGGTAACAGTTATCAGTTCCCGGACCGAAAAGAAGAACGACATTGAAGCCCTGGGCGCAACCGCCGCCATCGGCTCGATCGAGGATGCTCAATTTTTAACCAAAGCCTTTACCGGCGCCGATGCCGTGTATTGTATGCTACCCGTTTACGACTTTATTGTAGACGTAATGGATGAGACCCGCAGACTGGTGGGCAATTACTGCGCGGCCATCCGTGCCTCGGGTGTAAAAAAGGTAGTACACCTAAGCAGTATTGGTGCGCATACGGATAAAGGTAATGGCCTGCTGGCCTTTCATCACCTGGCCGAAAGCATGTTCCGCCAGTTGCCGGCGGATGTAATTATTAAGCACATGCGCCCTGTGGGATTTTACAACAACATGGAGTATAACATTGACTTTATAAAAAGGAAAGACTTCTTGGGCCGTTTCCTGGCATTCCGTTTTTATGGTTTAATGGGTATGCTAAGCGGCAAAACCGGGATTATTGTAGCCAACTATGGAGAAAACGATAAAAACCCGTGGGTATCGCCGTACGATATTGCAGCTGCGATTGCGGAGGAATTAACCGCCCCTTTTGTTGAAAGGAAGTTCAGGTATGTAGCCAGCGAGGAACTAACCTGTAATGAAATGGCAAGGATATTAGGCGAGGCCATAGGCAAACCATATCTTAAATGGGGCCTCATATCTGATAAAGAAATGTTTAATGCCTTAAAATCATTCAAACTTTCTGATAAACGTGCACAGGGCGTTGTTGAAATGCAGGCCGGCTCGCATACCGGCACCATCAATGAAGATTATTACCTCCACCGGCCAGTACTGGGTAAAGTAAAGTTTAAAGATTACGCTAAAGAATTTGCAGCTGTATATAATAGTACTAAATAATCAGGTATAGCTTTCACTAATCGCCAGGGCTGGCAGCGGTATACCATAACCCGGGCAAGGAACCGGGGCAAAATATTAGCCAGGTTCACTGCCCGGGGTTTTTAATTTTAACCATCAAAAGTAACTACATTTAACCATGGCTAATACACAACCATACCGGTTTAAAACCATCACCGAGTACCACCGCATGATAGGCTTGCCAAAGCCAGAGCACCCCTTAATCAGCCTTATCGATTTATCAAGCTTTACCCCACCTGCACTTGAAGGGCCGGTGAGTGTGGTTTTCGATTTTTACAATATTTCATTAAAAAGAAACCTGAACGCCCGGCTTAAATACGGCCAAAACGATTTGGACTTTGACGAAGGTG
>CAISWS010000177.1 GCA_903889265.1 uncultured Bacteroidota bacterium | reverse complement strand
TGTCGCTTGAAGTTGTGCTGCAGAATACTTCGAACAGCGGGCTTACAGCAGTCGTTATTAAAGATTTGACAACTTTTTAAAAGTTGTCAAATCTGAGCATCGCGAAATGGTACAGCGTTTAATTGGCATTAACAAAAATACGCGCATTATAAATGCGGAAGCCGGTTAGTCCTCGTTGAAATAAAGGACCAGCGGGGAAAATTGCCAACAGCCGGCCTCACCCCGCCGTCGCTATCGCTCTGCACCCCTCTCTAGAAACGAGGACGAGTTGGTTACCGGCATGCCCAAGCAATGGCATTTGTTTTTATTTTAATGCAAATAGGCTTTGTGCTCAAGAGGGGTTTCAGGGAAAGGGGTCTTGAGAAATATTGGCATTGATAATCAATGATGTAAAAAAAAAGTGGAAATACCCCCCCCTTTCCACCAGTTATTGTCTGAATCAGGACCTGCCTGCCGGTAGTCAAGTTTAATACAGATTTCAGGATGAAAGGCAGGATGAATACAGCGTAAGGGCATACTAAAAATCATAACAATTATATAATCATTTTAATCATGGTTCAGACCGGGCTGTTGGCTGCTTTCGTGAGGGATAGGAGTGGAAAGGTTGAGCGAGGCTTTGGGAGTGAGGACTTCCCGCTGAAGCAGCGGGATAAATTCCGCTAAAGCCCGACCCGCAGGGGCACGCCCATTAATGCATATAAAGTGACTCATATTTGTTCCATGTGGAACCGGTTGGTGGTGTGTTGCCGATAATGCGTAGGGACGAAAAATTTTCGCCCCTACGTGATGGGCGTGTTGAAAATAAAAAACCGGCAGCCTGTTTAGGTGCTGCCGGTTTGTTTTGTCATTCATCATTCGGGATTGCTTCGTCGCGGAGCCTCCTCGCAATGACGCACATTTTTGAGTGCTGCCGGTTTGTGGCGGGTATGTTGTTTATGTTTAGTATTCTTTTCCCTCAGCAGCCATTTTTTCTAAGCTGGCGGGTACTGCAAAGCGGGGGCCGTATTTTACGTTTAGTTCTTTGGCGCGGGTTACAAATTGTTTTAGGCCGTAGTCGTTAATGAACTGTAGTGTGCCGCCTTTGAAAGGGGCAAAGCCCCAGCCGAAGATGGAGCCGATGTTTGCATCGGGTATGTTGCGCAGCACGCCTTCATCGAGGCAGCGGACGGTTTCGAGGGCCTGGATGAACATCATGCGGTCTATCATATCCTGTTGCGGTAAATCGGTATCGGTGCTGCGGCTGGCGAAGGTTTCTTTAAGGCCGGGCCACAGGTATTTTTTGCCGCCGTCTTTAGGGTATTCGTAAAAGCCTGCACCGGCGGCTTTGCCTGCGCGGTGTAGTTCGTTTACCATTTTTTCGGTTACAACATACGCCGGATGGTCGGGTATGGTTTTGCCTTCGGCTTTAAAGTCTTCGATAGTTTGTTTGCGGATGTGCGACATGAGCGAAAGGCTTACTTCATCGGTTAACGCCAATGGGCCAACGGGCATACCTGCTTGTATACCGGCCATTTCGATAGAGCGGGCGTTGTTGCCTTCGCCCAGCATAGCAATGCCTTCGGTTACGTAGGTGGCAAATACGCGGCTGGTGTAAAAGCCGCGGCTGTCGTTAACTACGATGGGTGTTTTCTTAATGGCCTTTACAAAGTCGAATGCTTTTGCAAGTGTTTCATCGCTGGTATCTTTGCCTACTATGATTTCAACCAACGGCATTTTATCTGCCGGTGAGAAGAAGTGCAAGCCAATAAAGTTTTTAGGGCGCGATGACGCAGCAGCCAAACCAGTGATAGGCAACGTTGATGTGTTACTTGCGTAGATTGCAGTTTCAGCAATTTGTGCTTCGGCTTCTTTGGTGACTTTTGCTTTCAGCTCGCGGTTTTCGAATACGGCTTCAATGATAAGGTCGCAACCTTTCAGGTCGTCGTTGTTATCGGTGGCTTTCAAGCGGTTTAAGACTTCTTCGGCTTTCTCCTTAGTCATTTTGCCTTTGCTTACTCTTTTCTTAATCAGGTTTTCAGAGTAACCTTTGCCTTTATCTGCCCCTTCTTTCGATACATCTTTCAATACAGTTTCCATACCACTGATAGCGCAGCAGTAGGCAATAGCGCTGCCCATCATACCCGCGCCTATAACGCCCACTTTTTTGAATTCGCCTTTAGCTTCAACCTTGGGGCGGCTACCACCGGCGTTGAGTGCGTTTAGCTGGGTCCAGAAAACTTTAATCATGTTTTTGGCAACTTTACCGCTTGCCAATTTTGCAAAGTAGCGGCTTTCGATACGGGTTGCCGTGTCGAAATCAACCAGTGCGCCTTCAACGGCTACGCACATAATGGCTAAAGGGGCAGGGTAGTTGTTATGTGTTTTTTTAGCAAGCATGGCTGGGGCCACCGGTAATACAGATGCTACTTTTGGTGTGTTGGGTGCGCCTCCGGGCATTTTGTAATCACGGCTGTCCCATGGCTGAATGGCATTTGGGTTGGCGGCTATCCAGGCTTTTGCTTTTTCAATCAGCTGTGTTTTATCAGCAGCCAGTTCATGTATCAGCCCATCAGCCAGTGCTTGTGATGGTGCTACTTTTTTGCCTTCGCCTAAGTATGCCAGTGCCGGTTGTAAACCTAGCAGGCGAACTACTTTGGTTACTCCACCACCACCGGGCAGCAGGCCTAATGTAACCTCTGGTAAGCCTAGTTGAATTTTAGGATTATCAATAACTATACGGCGGTGACATGCCAGTGCTATTTCGAAACCTGCGCCGAGTGCGGTGCCGTTAATGGCGGCTACTACGGGTTTGCCTTGTGTTTCTAAATAGCGCAGACCGGCTTTAAATTCCTGTGCGCGGTCGAAGAAGAATTTGGCATCAGTTTCTTTAAACATCTCGTCAATGTCAGCACCGGCTAAGAATGTTTCTTTAGCGGAGGTGATGATGATGCCTTTGATGCTGTCTTTATCCTGCTGCAGTTTAGCAATGGTGGCTTTGAACGCCTCGCCGAATGCTTTGTTAACCACGTTGGCGCTTTTATCGGGGCGGTCCATGGTAAGGGTAACTATTCCTTGTTCGTCTTTATTGTATGTGATGGCCATTTTTAATTAGATTTTAGAAGCTAGATGCAAGAACCAAGATTAATACCGAGGTCTTCGGTACTTAATATCAGGTGCTGTGGCTATGCTTCACGTTTGCGAATTTGGTTTTAAAATCTTGATTCTAATATCTTGGTTCTTGAATCTCCTTTATACTCTTTCAATAATTGTTGCCACGCCCATGCCGCCGCCTACGCATAATGTTATGAGGCCGGTAGCTTTGTTGGTGCGTTCTAATTCATCCAACACTGTTCCTAATAACATGGAACCGGTTGCACCGAGTGGGTGGCCCATGGCAATGGCGCCGCCGTTTACGTTCAGTTTGTCGTTATCAATATCCAGTTCGCGTTGAAATTTTAGTACGGCTGAGGCGAAGGCTTCGTTCATTTCGTAAATGTCTATGTCTTTAGCGTTCATGCCGGCAACTTTTAGTGCTTTGCGGGCAGAGAATGCAGGGCCGGTTAGCATGATGGTTGGCTCGGATGATGTAACTGCACCGGCAACTATACGTGCGCGTGGTTTAAGGCCGAGTTGTTCGCCCATTTCTTTGGTGCCTATTAATGTGATAGCTGCGCCATCTACTATACCGGATGAATTACCCGGTGTGTGTACGTGGTGGATGGATTCAACTGTGGTATACTTTAACATGGCTACTGCATCAAAACCAAATTCGCCGGGCATAGCAAACGATGGTTCTAATTTTGCCATAGCTTCTTTGCTGGCATCTTCACGAATAGTTTCATCGTGGTCGAGTATCAGAATGTCGTTTTGGTCTTTAACCGGAATAATGGAATTTTTGAAGTATCCGTTTTTGCGTGCTTCGGCTGCGCGTTTGTGGCTTTGTAATGCATAGTTGTCAACTGTATCGCGGCTAAAGCCTTCGAGGGTTGCAATTAAATCGGCAGAGATGCCTTGGGGGATGAAGCCCAGTTTGGAATTAACTGCGGGGTCGAGGTACCATGCACCGCCATCGCTGCCCATGGGGTTGCGGCTCATGCTTTCAACACCACCGGCAACTACCAGGTGTTCCCAACC
>CAISWS010000176.1 GCA_903889265.1 uncultured Bacteroidota bacterium | reverse complement strand
CGAGAACAATCAACCGGTGCAGGTACCAGGATTGATCCTTGAAAGTCGTGAACAGGTAAGGCGCTTCCTGGAAGCGCGAAGCAGAAAAGAGCTCAAAAATAATTACAAACAGGAAGCCGACAAGGCAGTGATGCCCGAAGAAGATGAAAGATGGCGCGAAATGCTTAAGGGTGAAAGATGTACGATTGCTAATTAAAGAAGTTTTATGCTATTATTGCAGAACATTAACGTGCTATTTCCGTATTAATATCACCTATGAGGAGTTTTATTGCCTTTTTATTACCCTTTGTTATAATTACGCAGATTTTTGCTCAACAAACTCCTCCACCCGCCGCAGCTCCTTCCAATTCTTCGTTTCACGTAATTGATAGCCTCAATAAGGTTTCAGCTGCAACGTTCCTGCAATCACCAGATGCGGCAAGGAATGATGCTTTAAAGGCCCTGTTACTTTCCGAAAAACTAAAATATTCTTTTGGCGCCGGTAATAGCTATTATAATATTGGCCATGTATACTGGTCGCAATCGTATTATCCAATTGCACTTATTTATTTAAATAAGGCATTGATAAATTTTTCTAAAAAAGACAATATTTCGATCGCAAAGTGTTACACAACAATTGGTCGCGTTTATTCCGACTTGCACAACTTTGCCGAAGCCCAATTGTACTTAGACAGCGCCGAAAAATATGCGCAGGGCGACCTAGTCCGGATCGCCGATGTGTCGAGTGAACGTTCACTCGTTTACCGAAGGCAGGGAAAATTTTCGGAAGCACTGATCGAAGCTAAAAATGCTTTGCAGTTAAATCACAAGGTTCACGACATTAAAGATGCTGCCGTTTTATATGAGCGGATGTGCGTGGTCTTTAACAAAACCGGCAGGTATAAAGAGGCCCTGGCTTATGCTGATACAGCCTATCAACTCAGTTTCGAAGTACAAAATAAACGTTTGCGTGCTACAACCGGGCTTGAATATGCACAGATCTATAATAACCTGGGCAATTATGATAAGGCAATTCCCGCGGCATTAAAGGCCGGCGACCTGGCCGATAGTATAGGTGTGGTTGATGTGATATCAGGAGCCTACAATGCGCTGATCACAAGCTATGAAAGCAAAGGTGATCTGAAAACAGCGATGTTTTACCAGAAACGGTACAACAAAATGCAGGACAGCCTGAGCACTTTTAATAAGAATAAAAACACCGAACTGATAAAGGAATTTTTTGCCCTTGATAAGCGACTGGGTGATATGGCAGCATTGGAACGTGCCGACCAGCAGCACCAGGCAATGATGAAGTTACAGCATACCACCATTATCACTCTTGCCACTTCGCTTTTAGTGGTGATCATTTTACTTTCCGTCACTTACTTCTTTTACCTGCAGCGAAAGAGATTGAGTGAACAATTGCGCCTTCAGCATGATGACTTGTTGAAGCAAAAGCAACTGATAGAAGCACAATCTGCAGACCTTGAAATGTTGGGTGGCATTAAAGACAAATTACTTGCAGTAATTGCACACGATCTGCGTACACCATTAGCTAACCTGCGCAACATTACCGATATGTTTGGCATGGATTATTTTTCGAACGAAGAGATTCATTCGCTGATGCAGGAGATCAATCCGATGGTTAAGAGTGCTGAGCTGACCCTCTCAAACCTGCTTGAATGGGCCGGAAGTAATTTTAAAGGAAGAACGATCAATGCGGCAGGCCTGGATATATTCCTGATGGGGGTTGAACTGGAAGAGATATTTGGCCATGCGCTGCAAAAAAAGAGTATCGAATTCCAAAACCTGGCCAACCCGGGCCAGTCGGTATATGCAGATGAGAACCATATCAAAGTGGTGTTGCGTAATCTTTTAAGTAATGCCATCAAATTTACCGATCCTAATGGCCGCGTTATCCTTAGTTCTGAAATAAAAAAGGATAAGATACTGGTGTGTGTGGAAGACACCGGAAAAGGAATGTCTGTTGAAGAAATCGAAAAACTATTTTCAATACAAACCCATTTTTCACAGCGCGGTACTGCCGGTGAAAGCGGTACCGGTATTGGCTTGATCCTATGTAAGGAACTGGTCGAACTCAACGGCGGCGAACTTTGGATCGTTTCCACACCGGGCAAAGGCAGCAAATTCTTTTTTAGCCTTCCGCTCAATTCGGCCTACGTTTAGGCAACACTGAAGCAGCAATTGCATACTTTGTTTTAATTTTCCCAGGCTACCGTTAAGCTAAAGTGATATAAATAGAGCCTGCCCGGCTTTAGTTTAAAAATTAACTAAAGTTTTTGTTGGTTTTATCTCAGTTATTTCTAATTTAGCTAACCCAATTATAATTGTCGTTTTAACACCTTTACTAATGAGATATTTGCTTCGCATCTGGCTATGTGGCGTTCTTTTGTGTGCTGGATTCTGTTGCGCCGACGCACAAGATCATCCTGTTGGAATATTTGACGGGCAGTCTGATATCGGTATGGTCAAACATAAAGGTTCGGCTTCCTATGACAGCAATAGCCAGCGATACCGCCTGGAAGGGTCGGGAACCAATATATGGGCTAAGCACGACGAGTTTCATTTCGTTTGGAAAAAGATAAAAGGCGACTTTATCCTTCGTGCTAACCTGGCATTTGTTGGTAAAGGCGTAGAAGAACATCGTAAAGTAGGGTGGATGGTGCGCTCTTCCCTGGATACCGATTCAAAACATGTAAGTGCGGCGATACATGGTAGTGGACTTACTTCGCTCCAGTTCCGTCGGACGACTGGCGCAGCAACTGAAGAAAAGAAATTTACCCTAACCGGTGCCGATGTGGTGCAGTTAGAACGTAAAGATGGCAGGTATATCATGTCGGTAGCGCATAAGGGCGAAACCTTTGTGAGCGAAAAACTCGATAGTCTCGAGCTCGGTGACGATGTATATGTGGGCTTATTTATATGTTCGCACAACCCGAATGTTAGCGAACAGGCCTTTTTTAATAACGTAAGGATAGTTTCACCCGCAACCAAAAGCCTGGTGCCTTACCGTGATTACCTCGGCAGTGCGATCGAGATATTAGATATAAACGATCAGAATAGTAAGATCATTTACCAGATACCAAAATCATTACAGGCGCCAAACTGGACAAAGGATGGTAAATCACTCATTTACAACCGTGATGGGGCCCTCTATAATTTCGACCTTGCGAGTGGTACTCCAAAAGTAATCAATACCGGTGTGGCCAATAAAAATAATAACGACCACGTGATCTCCTTTGACGGCACCATGCTAACCATTAGCAGTGGGAATGGCGACAAAGGCGCTTCGCTTGGTTTTACAGTACCGATAGGTGGGGGTGAAGCCAAACAAATCACCCCTATCGGGCCGTCGTATATGCATGGCTGGTCGCCAGACGGAAAATATATTGTGTTCTGCGGCAATCGGAATGGGGAATATGATGTTTATCGCATACCTTCTGGTGGTGGTCCTGAGGAGCGGCTGACCAATACCCCGGGATTGGATGATGGCCCCGAATATAGCCCAGACGGAAAATACATCTATTTTAACTCTGTACGCAGCGGCCTGATGCAGGTTTACAGGATGAAAGCAGACGGCAGCGAACAAACGCAACTCACGCACGACGATTTTAATAATTGGTTCCCGCATATTTCCCCTGACGGTAAATGGATTGTTTATATCACTTTCCTTAAAGATGAAGTAGCGCCGGGAGATCACCCTTTTTATAAACATGTTTATCTGCGCCTGATGCCGGCTGCCGGTGGACCTTCAACTGTTATTGCCTACTTGTATGGCGGGCAGGGTACCATCAATACGCCATCCTGGGCACCCGATAGCAGGCACCTGGCATTTGTAAGCAATTCGGGACTTTTGTTTTCAACCTTTCCTATCGGTCAATAATGAAATGTTAATCAATATAAAACCACTATAGAATATGGATCATTCACGCAGAAATTTTATTAAAAATACCGGCCTGGCAGTAGCTGGTGCCGCGATATTACCCGGCAGTTTGTTTGCAGGATCGAAAAAGATCGAACGGGTAGGCTTGCAGTTATATTCGGTAAGAGACGCCATGAGCAAAGATCCACTGGGTTCGCTCAAAAAACTGGCTAATATGGGTTATGTAAATGTGGAGCATGCTAATTATGTCGACCGCAAATTCTATGGTTATGCAGCTAAAGATTTCAAGAAGGTTTTGGCCGACCTGGGATTACAGATGCACAGCGGCCATACGGTGATGACCGCCGAAGACTGGGACGATAGTAAAAAGGATTTTACAGACAAGTGGAAATATACAGTAGAAGATGCCGCAGTGGTTGGTCAGGATTTTGTGATCAGTCCCTGGTTGGATGATGCGTTGCGCCACGATCAGGACAAACTGAAAAAAACCATGGATCAGTTTAATAAATGTGGCGAGTTGTGTAAAAAATCCGGAATGAAATTCGGTTATCACAACCATAACTTCGAATTTAATACCCAGGCTCCAGATGGCTCTGGCTTGTTATATGATTATATCCTTGCCAATACCGATCCAAACCTTGTTGCTCAGCAAATGGATGTTGGCAATATGTTGGGTGCT
>CAISWS010000175.1 GCA_903889265.1 uncultured Bacteroidota bacterium | reverse complement strand
GCATTTACCAAAACAGTACTGAGCCCAACCAACGGGTATTAATTTACTACCATGGAGGAGGATTTGTTTTGTACGGGTTAAATTCTCACGATAATGTTTGCAGGCGCCTGGCTGCTATGAATAATTGCATGGTGGTATCAGTAGATTACCGCCTGGCACCGGAATTTCCTTTTCCCGCAGCGCACGATGACTCTTTTAAGGCGCTGCAATGGGTGGTATCAAATATTGCGCAATACGGTGGAAACCCTAAAGACCTGTTTGTTGCTGGCGATAGTGCAGGTGGAAACCTATCGGCCTGTATGGCACACCGGTGTAAAAAAGAAAACGTCAGTTTAAAGGGGCAGATACTAATTTATCCGTGGGTTGACGGAAAGCTGACTAACCCTTCAATTGACAGAAACGGTGAAGGTTATATTTTGACGAAGGAAGCCATGTTCTGGTTTCAGAAACAATATACTCCCAATAAAGAAGACCATTGCAATCCAAAAGTGTCGCCATATTATGAAAAAAGTTTTACCGGATTGGCACCAGCGTTTATTCTGACGGCCCAATACGATCCTTTGCTGGACGACGGATTTAAATATTATAACCAGCTTAAAGAGGCGGGTAATAAGGTTACTTACCAGGAATATCCGGGCCTGGTGCATGGCTTTATCAATTTGCCCGGGGTATCGCCACTGGTGATGAAGGCATATGCCGATATCTCAACGTTTATGAAGGGTCTTTGATTTCCCCTGTTTTAAAGTAATCTCAAAAGCCTAAACTTTTTCTGAATCAACCTGCTTATTACGGTTGGTAAACTTTGTTATTAAAACATAGAACACCGGCACCACAAATATTGCCAGCGTAGTTGCGGCAAGCATTCCGCCAAATACCGTCCAGCCTATAGTTTGGCGCGCACCGGCACCGGCACCGGTGGCAAATGCAAGCGGTAATACCCCAAATATAAATGCCAGTGAAGTCATCACAATAGGCCGTAAACGTAACTTTACTGCTTCAAGGGTGGATTCGAGAATATCCTTGCCATCATCCACACGTTCTTTAGCGTATTCAACTATCAGAATAGCGTTTTTAGCGGCTAACCCAATTAAGGTTATTAACCCTATTTGGGCATAAACGTTATTGCTTAGCCCAGGCACCAGTGTAAGGGTTAATATAGAGCCAAAGGCCCCGATAGGCACAGCAAACAAAACTGAGAAAGGAACTGCCCAGCTTTCGTACAGCGCCGCAAGAAACAGGAAAACAAACCCGATGGACAGCATAAAAATATACACCGAGCTGCTACCGGTATTAATCTCCTCACGGCTAAGGCCGGAAAACTCATACCCATATCCTTCGGGCAGTGATTTATCAGCAACCTCTTTTATCGCCGCCAGGGCCTGGCCCGAACTATAACCAGGTGCGGGGTCTCCATCCATTTCAATACTCTGAAAAATATTATAATGTGATATCATGGCCGCCTGCTCAATAACTGTAGTTGTTATCAGTGTGCTAAGCGGTATCATATTACCCTCGCTGTTTCTTACATAATATTTTCCCAAAGCCTCCAGGTCGCCACGGTAAGTTGAATCGGCCTGGGCCATAACGCGGAAGTTGCGGCCATATACGTTAAAGTCATTCACGTAGGTGCTGCCCAACAGCGTGGATAAGGTGCTATAAACATCAGCCAGATTTACTCCCAGCTTCTTCACTTTATCACGGTCAACTTCTACTTTATAAGCGGGCGTGCGCGCATTATAAAAAGCGTAAACACGGGCTATTTCAGGCCGCTTGCGAAGTTCGCCCATAAAATCATTGCCCACTTTTTCAAAGGCTTTAAGCTCGTCAGTACTTTGCCTTTTCTGCAACTCGAACGTAAACCCACCGGCATTGCCCAGGCCGTTTATGGCTGGTGGTGCAATGGCAAAAACATTTACTTCTTTAATGGCAGATAATTTTTGTTGCACCTCATTTACAATCGCATCCAGTTGTTCTGACTTGCTTTTGCGCTCTTTCCAAGGGTTAAAAAGTACGAAGATGGTACCAACATTTGATTTGTTGGATGAGCTTACCGCGTTAAACCCGGCAATAGCGCCTGTATTTTTAATTGACTTTATTCCGCTCAGCGTATCAATCATTTTATGAATAACCTGGATATTGCGCGATGTTGAGGTCCCTTCCGGTAATTCATAAGCGACGAACATATAACCCTGGTCCTCGTCAGGTAAAAATCCGGTTGGTTTGGCTTTAAAAAGGAAAAACAATCCAACTACCAGGCATATCATCATAACAAGCACATAAGGCGTACGCTTAACCCATCCGGCAACACCACGGGTATATGAGTTTGTAACTTTGCCAAACCAGCGGTTAAACGCGTCAAAAAATCTATCTAGTATATTTTTATTCGAGGGGTGGCTCTTTTTAAGCAATAGCGTACAAAGTGCAGGAGTTAATGACAAAGCCACAAATGCAGAGATAAGAACTGATATAGCAATGGTAATTGCAAACTGCTGATATAACCGGCCAAATATACCGGGTATAAAACCTACCGGCACAAACACCGCAGCAAGTATCAGTGCAATAGCGATTACCGGCCCCGATATACTAGCCATGGCCTTAATAGTTGCATCTTTGGCTGAAAGGCCCTCTTCATCAATATAATGCTGAACCGCTTCAACAACCACTATGGCATCATCAACTACAATACCAATGGCGAGTATCATTCCAAATAAGGTAAGTGTGTTGATGGAAAAGCCCAGCGGAATGAAGAAAGTGAAAGTTCCTATCAGGGAAACCGGAATAGCCAGCACCGGAATTAAAGTTGCCCGCCAGCTTTGAAGAAAAAGAAACACCACAATAATTACCAGCGAAAGGGCTTCCAGAAAAGTGTAAAATACCTCTTCAATTGATGCGCTTACTACAGAAACAGTTTCGTAGGGAACAAGATAATCCACATCCTTCGGAAAATTTTTCTTCATTTCCTCTACAGCCTTATTCACACCCTGGTATGTTTGCAGCGCATTTGCACCTGGGGCCTGAAAAATGAGCATAAACGCAGCATCCTTTCCATTTACAAAAGCATGGTTATCATAACTAAACTTACCAAGTTCAATACGCGCAATATCTTTTAAGTAAGTAACAGAACCCGTTTGTGGATTCGAGCGGACAATTATTTTTTCAAATTCCTCTTTCTTGTTTAATCGGCTATTGGTAAAAACTGAATACTCAAAAGTTTGAGCAACCTGCTGTGGCGCGCCACCTATTGAGCCCGCGGCAATCTGCAGGTTTTGTTCCTGCAACGCATTCAACACATCATTTACCGACATATTCAGCGAGGCTAGTTTTTCCGGATTAAGCCAAACGCGCATGCCAAAGTCATCACCAAAAGAAACAATATCCCCTACACCTTTTACACGCAACAAAGCGTCCTTTAAATAAATATTGCAATAGTTGCCTAAAAATGTAGGGTCCTTTGTACCATGTGGCGAATACAAAGCAATAACCATCATAATACTGGGGTTACGCTTTTTTGTTGTAAGGCCCAGGCGCTTCACTACGTCGGGTAAAGCAGGTTCAGCCACGCTTACCCGGTTTTGTACATCAAGGGTGGCCACATCAATATTGGTACCTACATCAAAAGTTACGTTTATAGCTGACCGGCCATCGCTGGTACTAGTGCTGGTCAGGTACGACATGCCCGGTGTTCCGTTAACCTGGGTTTCAATGGCGGTGGTGGTGGTTTGTTCAACCGTTTGGGCGTCAGCTCCGGTATATTGGCCTGATATATCAACCTGGGGCGGGGTAATATCCGGATATTGCGCAACTGGCAAAACGCTTAGCGATATTAAACCAACTGCAACCAGTACTATGGATATTACGATCGCCGTTACCGGTCTTTTTATAAATGTATCTGCTATCATTTTTGTAATGCTTTAAAGTCAAACAGCCAACTCATCCGCCGCCCTTACAACGTGCACCTCTTTCTTTTTCAAAGTGAGGGGAAAGGCGAAAAGGCCAATGCAAAATCACTATATCATTTTTCGCGCTCTTATTTTTTTGCGCTATCAGCGCCTAACTGTATTGCTGAGCCTTCGTGCAATTTTTGCACTCCTTCAACCACTATTAAGTCGTGCTCTTTCAATCCCTCCTTTACTATCAGATTGGCACCAATATGGTTGCCTGGTGTAATTTTCTGTTGCGATACTTTATCGCCTTTAACAACATACACAAAATAATCTGCCAGCTGTTCTGTTACCGCTTTATAAGGTATAATTATTTGTGGCGCAGCATTTTCATTATGCACCCTTACATTGCAACTCATCCCCGCCCTTAGCAGGTTATCTTTATTGGAGAATTCAAGCCGCACTTTCAGGGTACCGGTTTGCGGGTCAACCGCGCGGTCTAAAAAATTGAGCTTGCCCGAAAAAGGATATTGCTCTTTATTCCCGAATGTAATTGTAAAAGTAGAATCGTGTGCAGGCACGGCCTTGTGTTGCAATTGTGCAAAATGATAAATATCTTTTTGGTCAATAACGAAATCAACCGCCATTGGATCATCGGTAGAAACTGTGTTGAGCAGGGTAACACCGGCAGTTACCGCGGTTTGTGATTTAACCTGAGAGATACCAATAGTGCCGTTAAAAGGCGCAACTATGGTAGTGTAGTTAACGCTGGTTTGTACGCTTTGCACATTCGCTTTTGCCGCGGCCACCTGTTTTTTTGCTGCAGCTAAAGCTGCATCAGCATAGTCCACCTGTTGTTTGGCAATGGCATCATCCTTTTCAAGTGCGTGGTACCTGTCGGCATCTTTTTGCGCTTTATCCAGGTTGGTTTCCTGTACCTGCAAATTGGCTACGGCCTGCTCATAATTGGCGCTGTACATTTGGGCATCAATACTGTAAAGCTTCTGCCCCTTAGTTACATGGTCGCCATCCTTAAAATAAATAGCCGTTATGTATCCGTTTACCTGGGGGCGCAATTCAATTTGGTTCAGCGCCACCACAGTACCGGGGTATTCGTCATAATAGGAAACCCCGGAAAGTTTAACTTCCGTGGTAGCCACCGGTACCGGTGCGTTAAAGTTAGGAGGTGGTG
>CAISWS010000174.1 GCA_903889265.1 uncultured Bacteroidota bacterium | reverse complement strand
TTCGTTACGCATGGCTATGCAATAGGTGCCAGGTAAGCTGAAAAGAACCTGGGGAGAATTGCCATGCGTAGTGCCATCACCTCCCCATACAGGGCCGTTGCCGCAAAATAAATCCCAAGCCGTAAAACTTGCTGTGCTATAAGCAGAAGTGTTAACATACTTAATGAAAAGCGGGGCACAGCCCTGTGTATCAACCGGCGAAAAGGATGTTGAATTGCAAGCTGTTTTTAGGGTAGTTGACTTGGACACTTTACAACCGGTAACGCTGTTATAGGCAACCAGCGTAACTGTGCAGGTATCGCAATATGGCAGGATTTTAATGGGATTAGCCTGTACGCTTGAATCGCCCGTGCAAAAATACCACTTATAACTTAATGCCCCAACCGAACTGTTCCGCAGAAACACAGTGTCGGCAGTTTTACATGTAGTTGAATCCGAAAAGTTTACAATGGGCGGATTAACAGTAATACAAACAGTTAACGAATCGCCCTCACAGCTGTCCCTATAGGTAATCAGATTAACGCAAAAATGACCGGTATCGGGAAAAACATACTGAAAACTCCTTCCCGTAAATACATGTTTACCGGTACTATCCTTAAAATTTACAGTACAATAAGAAATTGTATCTCCGCTTATATTGAATGTTACTGTATCATGATAACATACGGAGTTTGATGAAACTGTTACGGTATTAAATGGTGGTGAGCCCACGCAAATACTGTTAAGCGCTAAAACACTGTCCTGGCATCCCGTATTGGTTGTGGTTACCATTTTCACATTGTAGCATCCGGGTTGATTAAAGCAAGTGCTAAAGGTATCCTGGCAGGCACCAGCTATATTAGAATTAGGGAAGCTCCAGCAGGTAGTTGCAATCGTAACAGGCATGCCGGTAAGCGGGGTGGCATTATGAAATGTAGCACAAACCGGAGCACAACCACCAACTCGGTCTGAAAAAATCTGGGGATATAATCGCGCAGATAAAATCCGGTTGGTAACGGTGTCTGAGCACCCATCCGCACCAGTAACAACCAAAATAGTTTGGTAGGCCTGTAAAACGTTGTAATTAATGGACGGATTGATAAGAGTGGAAGACCCCTGGACTGAATTCGGAAAAGACCAGTTATAGCTGCAACCCGGACAAGCCACAGCATTAAAGTTGTCGGTAAAAGGAACCCTGCAGGTGAAAGAATCGCTCTGTGTAAAAGCGGCTGTTGGCCTGGTTTGTGCAAGAAGCACCTGTTTTGTAATAGTACTGGTACAACCACTTGAAAATACCGCATTAGCTGTTACAGAATAGGTACCGGCAATGGTAATATCATATGCAGCGCGTGATCCATAAACCGATGGGAAAGTTTGGGCAGGATTACTGTTTAACTGCCAGTTTAGTGATGCAACGCCCTGAGAGGTGTTTTGCAATATCAATGAATCAGAATGTTCAGCGTTCACACAAGCAGTTGTAATGTTTTGCGTAAAGGTTATAACTGGCTGGTTTTGTACACAAATGTATCCATGCTTTATGACGGAATCGGCACATCCCGAAGGATGCGATACCACAAGTTTTACATCATAACAATTAGGGCTTACCGGAAAAGTATAAGTTAGCAAAGTACTGGTATTACTTTGTACATTCACGCCATCTATATACCATGTATAAGTAATATTTGGGTCAGTATTGGTTGCAGTAAAATGCACCGTTAAAGGGGTGGTTGTACAATAGGCCGAGGTAACGTCTGCGGTAAAACTGGCAACAGGATCCGGAATAAGATTAATCAGGTTTGGAAAATTCTGCTCGGCATAACACCCGTAACTGTTTTTAATAATAACCGAGGGGCTTTGCAACCCAGGTGAACATGCAGGGTGATTATAGGTAACGGTACCCTGGGTAGCTGAGCAGTTATTGTAAAACGTTAGTCCGTAACATCCCCAGTCAATAACCACCGAGTCTATGGTTCCTGAACCGGGAGTTGAATTACACCGGGCTGTTACCGTTAAAGGTATGCACCCCTCAACAGGGCTGAAAGTAAAATTGGGGACCGGGTTTGCCGCAACTGTTATATTACATTTTTCGAAGGAACAGGTATCGCCGTTTGCATCAGTGCTCAACATCCTCAGGCAATAACAGCCGGGAGTGCTTATTACCCTCGAAAAGTTAGGATTAGCGGCAGTTCCTGTGGTAAAAACATTTGCCCCTGCACAAGTGGTTAACTGCCATACCCGGGATACAATGTTGGGGTCATTATTAGAGGTTGCTATTAATACCACGGGCACGCACACAGAAGTATCCTGTAGTGAAAAACTACAGGCCTGGGCATAGCCTCTTACCCCCGTAAAAAAGGTAATTACATAAAGAATTAAATATGCCGCACGCTTTTTCAAATCAACCTTACTTTTCTCGCATTGTCACCAAAAAAATCCACACATAAACTCATGTAAAATAGAGTTGAAAAACACCCCGGAAGTTGCACCCACTCTCCCATTTTAAGGTTCGCAATAATAAACAAATGCACAATAAAAAGGAATTCACAAGGTCAGTGTAGATACATGAATCTAATAAGATAAACCGAAATGCACAAGACAATGTACCTTCGATTTTGACGGTTAACCTATAAAACAATAAAAACAATTTAAATGTTTACCGTCTGAAACTATAAAACAGTACTAAATGAAATATGGGATCGCCGTTTTAAGTGTTATTGCCATGCGCAAGGAGATGTCGCACAGAAGTGAGCAGATTTCCCAGCTATTATTTGGTGAAATCTATGAAATTTTGCAAAAACAGGGCAGCTGGTTACAGATTAAGTGCACTTATGATGGTTATGAGGGCTGGATTGATGAAACCCAGCATTGCGAACTGAACGAGCGCGAATACCTCAATATCTTCAATAACGACCCCGGTATTGCACTGGAGTTGGTGAACAGTGCAGTATCCAGTACCCACTCCGTACCAATTCTGGCGGGTAGCAGCCTTCCTTTTTTTGATGGTATGAACTTTAAAATTGGCAAAGAAAAGTTCATTTATAACGGACAGGCTATTCAAACCGATGCCAAAAATGCCTCGGTTTTTGAACGAATTGCGCTGCGTTATACCAACGCACCATATCTTTGGGGCGGGCGATCGCCATTTGGTATTGATTGCTCCGGGTTTACCCAAATCGTGTTTAAGTTTTTAGGCATTCCATTATTGCGCGATGCCTACCAACAAGCAGGCCAGGGTTCGGTAGTTAATTTTATTGAGGAAGCACAACCCGGCGACCTGGCATTTTTTGCCAATGATGAAGGCAGGATCGTTCATGTAGGAATCATCTTAAAAGATGGCCGAATCATACATGCCTCGGGTAAAGTAAGAATTGATAAACTCGACCATTTTGGAATTTACAATACCGGGCAAAAAAAATATTCGCACAGCTTAAAAATCATCAAACGCATTTTTTAGTATGAAAAAGGTGGTGGTGTTAACTGGGGCAGGAATTAGCGCAGAAAGCGGGTTAAAAACTTTTCGCGATAGTAATGGATTATGGGAAGAACACCGGATTGAAGATGTAGCATCGCCAGAAGGTTGGTACCGGAACAAAGAGTTAGTGCTTGATTTTTACAACCAGCGACGCAAACAACTTTTAGCATGTAACCCTAACCGTGCACATTTTGCACTAGCCGAGCTTGAACAAATGTATGATGTATCCATTATTACCCAGAACGTAGATAATTTACACGAGGCTGGAGGATCAACACACGTGGTGCATTTACATGGCGAGTTGCTAAAGGCCCGTAGTACTGAATATGAAGAATTGATTTACGACTGGCAAAAAGATATGGTAATTGGCGACACCTGCGAAAGAGGGGCGCAATTAAGGCCTCATATTGTTTGGTTTGGCGAGGCTGTACCCAAAATGGACGAAGCGATTCCTTTAGTAAGACAGGCTGATATTTTTATTGTAATTGGAACTTCCATGGTAGTTTATCCGGCTGCAGGACTCATCAATTACACCAGCTACGAAACTCCCAAATGGCTGATAGATCCTAACGATATGCCATTGCCCCGCATACCGAACCTTAAATTTATAAACGAAAAGGCCACTGTTGGTGTTGATTATCTTGTAAAACTACTGCTGCAGGAATAATTGAAACCCCGAGGGATGCTTAAAGCTTATTATAAAAAATACCAGTTGCATTTTAAGTTCAATGCACTTACATCGCGTGGGGGCATGGAGGTTAAAAACGGATACTACCTGTTTATTACGGATGGTAAAAGCACGGGCATTGGTGAGTGTAGTTTTATAGAGGGTTTAAGTATAGACGATTTAAACGGCTACGAAATTGCGTTAAAGGAACTTTGCAATCATATAGAAAACAATAAAAAAGATTCCGCTCCTGACCTTGTCCGATTCCCATCAATTAATGCCGGTTGGGAAATGGCTGAACTCGACCTGTTTCAAAACGGCTCAAAAATCCTTTATAAAAGTGGTTTTACTGATGGCTTGGCGCAAATACCCATTAACGGGCTTATTTGGATGGGAGATCGCGATTTTATGCTTCAGCAAATAAATCAAAAACTTAATGATGGGTTTAAGTGCATAAAGATTAAAGTGGGGGCCATCAATTTTGAGGATGAAATAATGTTGCTGGATTTTATCAGGCAAAAATTTCCGGCTGATACCATCGAAATACGTTTAGATGCCAATGGTTCGTTCAAAGAATATGATGTTTTGGAAAAACTGGAAGCCCTGTCTTATTTTTCTATTCATTCCATTGAGCAACCCGTTAAGCAGGGCCAACTGGAGTTGATGAGAAAGATATGCACAAACTCACCTATACCTGTTGCGTTAGACGAAGAACTTATTGATTTACGGGGTGTATCAAAAGGCGAATTACTTGAGTTCATAAAACCGCAGTATATCATTTTAAAACCCAGCCTGCTCGGCGGATTTGAAAGTTGTAACCAATGGATAGAACTGGCAACCAAATATAATATCGGCTGGTGGGCAACCAGTGCGTTGGAATCAAACATCGGGTTAAACGCGATTGCGCAATGGGTTTTTACCAAAAGCGAAAATGTAGTACAAGGGCTGGGCACCGGTGGGTTGTATACCCACAACGTCTCCTCCCCTCTTTATATCAGCAACGGCCTTTTGGGTTATAACCCCGATACGCCTTGGGACACTGTATAAGATGCAAATAAAATACGTTATAAAGAAGTATAAATTTTATCATGTTTGAAATAGATTTTTTTTCCCTAACTGATACAGCTCTCCTTAAAATGGCGGGTGAAAGCCTGCTGTCAGCCACAGAAGATTGGGAAAAACAGGTATGGCAGTTTATAACTGACTGGTTTAATCCGGAGGTTAAAGCTATCCAGGTTTTTACTTCCGGCTCCACCGGTTTGCCCAAACCAATTGAACACACCAAAACGGCAATGTTATACAGCGCCCAACAAACATGCCGGGCGCTTAAACTTCAACCTGGCGATACCGCGTTGCTTTGCCTGCCGGTTAATAAAATTTCGGGTATGATGATGGTTGTGCGCTGCATTTACAATAAAATGAAACTGGTTTGCATTAAGCCTACCACCACTCCGTTAGAGCAATTACCCGAAAAACCTGAGTTAGATTTTGCGGCATTCACCCCGATGCAGTTTCATGGAATAACAAAAAGCTACTCTAACTTCAAAAAGGCAGAATACATCCACAAAACTATTCTAGGCGGCGAGGATGTAAGGGCTGAACTTTTGGAAAACATTTTAAAACTGGAAAACGAAGTATATATCACCTTCGGTATGACTGAAACCATTAGCCATATTGCCTTGAAGAAGCTCAATGGCTATGCACCGGACAAAAACTTTAAAGTATTGCCGGGCATAGAAGTGTTTACGGATGAAAGAAATTGCCTGGTAATTGAAGCCCCTAAACTCGGTCAACCACATTTGGTAACGAACGATGTAATTAAAATTGATGGGCCAAATGAGTTTCAGTGGATGGGGCGCATTGACAATGTTATTAATAGCGGGGGTATAAAAATATACCCGGAAGAAATTGAACAGCTATTGGTAAAAACGATAGAAGCCCCCTATTTCATTACCTCGAAACCAGATAGGGCTGGTGGTGAAAAGCTGGTGCTCGTTTTAGAAATGACCGGGCTTAAACCAGAAGAAAAAACCGAATTAAAAGACGCGTTTAGTGGTCTCGAAAAACTTCACCGACCAAAGGAAGTAATGCTGGTCCCTCATTTTACGCGCACCCTCAATGGTAAAATAAAACGAAAAGAAAGCGTATCCAGCCCGATTGAAATAATTGATTTCAGATGAACAGAGTCTGACAACATTAATGCTATTGCAAAACCTCCTTTAGCTTATTCTCTAAATCGCTGCCGAACAAATTACGGGCTAATATTTTACCATCCCTATCCAACAACAGGTTAGCAGGTATAGCTCTTATTCCGTAAGTTTTTGCCGCAGCGCAACCCCATCCTTTCAGGTCCGAAACATGCTGCCAGCTCAACTTATCCTTATCAATCGCCATTTCCCATTTATCTTTATCTGAATCAAGACTAACTCCCAGAATATCAAATTTTGCAGAGTGGAACTTAGCATAAGCTTCAACAATATTGGGGTTTTCTCGCCTGCATGGCTTGCACCAGCTTGCCCAGAAATCAAGAAAAATAAATTTGCCACGTAACGAGGATAAAGCCACCGGTTTACCATCGCGGTCGTTCATGGTAAAATCAGGTGCAACCTGGCCAAGGGCCGTTTTACGCGCAGCATCTAAAACTTCAGATACCACCTTGCCGTATTTTGATTGCTTCACTACCGAATCAAGCAAATTATATACCGGTTCAAGGACTGCGGCATCCGGGCGGATCAAAAGTGTGCGGCTAACAATATACGCCGAAGTAAATGAATGCGGATGGGCCTTTACAAAACCCGGAACATAAGCCTGCAAAACAGAATCACATTGGTCATAAACTTTATTGAGGCTATCTTTTACAGCCTTTTCCTGGGTTTCAGTGTACAATTTACCAAGGGCACTCATTTTGTCGTCCACCTCTTTTGTCTGCCGGCTAAAGGCGTTCAAATCATCCTG
>CAISWS010000173.1 GCA_903889265.1 uncultured Bacteroidota bacterium | reverse complement strand
CTTTTCAATCCCCGGAGCATCAGTAATCTCACTTTTATATTCCAGGAACTCATTAATACGCTTTTGCGATGCAATAGCCCTTTGAATCATAGATGCCACCCAACCCAAAGAGCTAACAGGCCACATCAGCATATTGGTATACATCAAAAAGGCCGCCAACCCACCCGGGCTTAGCTTTCCGGCGGCTACCTGCAAACCACCCACAAACACCACGATGATAATACTACAGCCAATTAAAAAAGTCATGGAAGGGAAATAGATGGCATCAATCTTTGCCATACTTATCTGCCTCTGTTTATACTCTTCCGATTCCTCGGCAAAGTGTTTCATCATTTCCTTTTCCCTCACATAGGCCTGCACCACTCTTATGCCTGAATAGGTTTCCTGTGCATCGGTAGTCATGTCTGATAGCTTGGCCTGTATCCGGGTGCTGGCTTTTTCAACCAACTCGTTTACAAAATAAATGATAACCGATAAGACCGGAAGTGGAATAAGCGCCCACATGGTTAAGGTGGGGTTCATAATAAGCATGGAAGTTATGGCGAAAGCGATAGTAAAAAACAGGTTAACCGAGTACATAATGGCCGGCCCGCAATACATGCGCACACGGCTTACATCTTCCGTAATTCTGCTCATTAAGTCGCCGGTATTGTTTCTTCTATAAAAGGCAAGGTCAAGTTGCTGGTAGTGGTCATAAATATCATTTTTAAGGTCAAACTCAATCAACCTTGATACCACGATGATGGTTTGCCTCATAAAAAAGGTAAACATTCCGGCCAACAAAGCCACCCCCAGGTATTTAAGAAATAACCATAAAATCTGGTGGCCAATTTGCCCTGAAACCAGTTCCCTGTTCTGCTGGCTGCCAACCACTTGTTTGAGGGTAGTCGCTAGCAGGTCAACCGCATTTTTGGTTATGATGGGATTGTAAGCGCTTAAAGCGTTTGCGCAGATAACAAAAAAGATACCTGCAGATATCCTCCATTTGTACCTGAAAAAGTATTTATTGAGGTAGGCTAAGTGTTTCACAGTGTTTCACAACAATTAATCACAAAAATGGTTCAAATTTAATCCTCATCCAAAGTCCTTCCCGGTAGGAGAAGGGCTTTGAAATCAGTCACTTCGGGCGCAAACTGGCAACTGGTTAACCTAAGGAATGCCGCAGAACCCTCTTGTTTGGAGAGGGCGGGGTGAGGACACCTTTGTTTAGTATAAAATCCTTCTAACTTTGCCGCGCTCTAAACAGGGGCTAAGCTAACAAAAAATACTATTATGTCGGTGGAAAGCAATGTTATTAAGTCGGTGGAAAAACGCGATGCCCGCGTGTTTGAAATGATAGAGCCCATGGGGCACGAGCAGGTAATGTTTTTTAATGATGCAGAAACCGGCCTTAAAGGAATTATAGCAGTTCATAATACGGTGTTAGGCCCTAGTTTGGGCGGTTGCCGAATCTGGAATTACGAAAACGAAAGCGATGCCCTTTGGGATGTGCTTCGTTTATCGCGTGGAATGACTTTTAAATCGTCTATTAGCGGGATTAATTTAGGAGGAGGGAAGGCTGTAATTATTGGCAATCCGAAAGTAAAAAGAGACGAGGCCTTTTGGCGCCGCTTTGGCAAGTTCGTAGATAGCCTGAATGGGAAATATATAACAGCTGAGGACGTGGGTACTTCTACCGAGGTGATGAGTATTGTAATGCAGGAAACCAAATATGTAACCGGCAAACCACTTTCAGCCGGCGGTACGGGCGACCCGTCGCCTTTTACTGCCTACGGTGTTTTTCTGGGTTTAAAGGCCAGTGTAAAAGAATCAACCGGCAGCGACTCGCTGGAAGGTAAAAAAGTAGCCGTGCAGGGAGTGGGCCATGTTGGGCATACTTTGGTTGGGCATTTAACCAAATCAGGAGCGAAGGTTTTTGTTACAGATATTAATAAAGCCAACCTGGAAGCTACGGCGAAGGAGTTTGGCGCAACCGTTGTTGAACCGGATGAGATTTACGACCTTGATGTGGATGTTTACTCTCCATGCGCACTTGGTGCTACTGTAAATAATAATACTATTGGCAGGTTAAAATGCTCAATTGTTGCGGGCGCAGCCAACAACCAATTGGCCGATGAAAACATACATGGCCACATGCTTAAAGACAAAGGCATATTATATGCACCTGACTTTTTGATAAACGCTGCCGGGGTGATTAACTGCTACCGCGAAGTGCATGGTTTAAGTGAAGAAACCACAAAAGGCTTAATTGAAAATATTTATCCGCGCACGCTTGAAATATTCAAGAAGGCAAAAAGCGAGAACATACCTACCCAGGAAGCGGCGATAAAGATGGCAATGGAAAGGATAGAAGCCGCCAAAAATAAAAAGCAGTAATTTGCAGTAAATAACGGGGCTTAATTTGGAGCCATAAATATTTGAAATGCTAGGACGACGGAATTTGAGAATTAAAGTAATGCAGGCGCTTTACGCTTGGGAAATGGATAACGAAACACCGGTAATAAAACTGGAAGGCCAGCTTAAAACCGCCGTTCATAAATCAATCACGCTTTATTTAACTGACCTTACCTATTTGATTGAAGTTTGCCAGTACTCCATGGTAGACAAAGCCAAGCGCCTGGCCAAGTATATTAAAACCGATGAGGACCGAAAAGCCAGCACTGCCATCGCTGCCAACCCCATTGTAAAGTTTTTGCAGGAGGATACCATATTAGCGGCCGGGGTTAAAAAAGACGGAGTAAGAAATTACGTTGACGAGGAGGTAGTGAAATCTTTGTTCAATGACCTTTGCGCCCGCCCAAAATACAAAGAGTATTGCGCCCTTGAAAAGCCAACCTTTGAAGACGAAAAAGAGATATTTAACCTGCTGGTGCGTAAAGTTTTTCAAAGCAATAAAGACCTGGAACATCACCTGGAAGAGTTATTCCTGAATTATGATGATGACAATGCACTACTGCTTCACATTATAAGCAAGTATGTGGATACTTTTGACCCTGAGAAGAAAGACACATTTTTTCAGAGCATGGATATATGGGAAGAGGAGAAAAAATTCTCTTTTGAGCTGCTTGAAAAAACCATTGATAAAAATGAGGAGCTGACCACCATCATTAAGCCCAAATTAAAGAATTGGGAGATGGACCGCGTTGCAACCCTTGACCTTATATTACTAAAACTAGCAGTTTGCGAACTAAAGTATTTTCCCACCATACCTGTTAAGGTTTCGATTAATGAGTATATAGATATTTCTAAACTTTACAGCACACCCAAAAGCAAGGATTTTGTGAATGGGGTGTTGGATAAGGTGAAGAACGAATTGATCGAGAAAGGAGAAATCAAGAAATTTGGCCGCGGGCTTGTGGAGTAATGAATAATTCTCTGCTTGTAAACCGGATTACTACAGGCTTGTTGTAAAAGTTGTTCCGAACATTAACCTGCTGAAACTGTTAATATCTCTCATTGGATATAAACAGTATAGGTTTGTAATTAAGCTTGAATAAAATACTTTTGCGCCGGATTCACAAAGGGCCACGTCCTTTTATTATTATTATTTTAATATACTTAAATGAAAGCAAAAATTACCCTGTTGTTTACGGCGGTGCTATTGTCTTTATGCAAATTGCAAGCCCAGGCACCTCAGTTAATGAATTACCAGGCAGTAGTCCGCAATTCGGCGGGAAATCCGGTTGCTAACGGAACCGTGGTTTCCTTGCGTTTTATTATACACGACCAAACTGAAAACGGCGGTACTGTGTTTACTGAAGTTCAGTCAGATACCACAAATGAATTTGGACTGGTAAGCACACATATTGGCAAAACCGGTAACCTGAGCCTGGTTAACTGGGGCTCCGGGCCTAAGTACCTGGAGGTTGACCTGGACCCAACGGGTGGTAATAACTTTACGCCAATGGGTAACACTCAATTGGTTTCAGTGCCTTATGCGTTGTTTGCGGGTAATAGTCAGCCAGGGCCTGTAGGTGTTACAGGTGCTAAAGGCGCTACTGGTTTAAACGGAGCTACAGGTGCAGCTGGTACTAACGGAACTAATGGTGTTACAGGAGCAACCGGAGCAACAGGCCCATCCGGTAGCAATGGTAATCCTGGATTACAGGGCCCTACCGGTGCAAACGGTTTAAACGGAGCAACCGGGGCCACTGGCTCACCGGGTTCAGGTGGGGGGGCAACAGGCCCTACCGGTGCCACAGGTGCTGACGGAACTAACGGCACTAATGGCGCGACCGGTGTAACAGGCCCAAGTGGTCAGGACGGAAGTAATGGATTGAATGGGGCAACTGGAGTTGCTGGCCCTACAGGTTTGCAAGGAGTAACCGGTGCGGATGGAGCTAACGGCTCTAATGGCGCAACGGGTGTAACAGGCCCAAGTGGTCAGGACGGAAGTAATGGATTGAATGGCGCAACAGGAGTTGCTGGGCCAAGTGGACAAGATGGAACGAATGGAGCAGTTGGTGCTACCGGTGTAACAGGCCCAAGCGGTCAGGACGGAAGTAATGGATTAAACGGCGCAACAGGCGCTGCCGGAACCAATGGCTCGAACGGTGCTACCGGTGTTACCGGCCCAAGCGGTCAGGATGGAAGTAATGGGTTGAATGGAGCAACTGGAGTTGCTGGCCCTACCGGTTTGCAAGGCGCAACAGGCGCTGCCGGAACTAACGGCTCGAACGGTGCTACAGGTGTTACCGGCCCAAGCGGTCAGGATGGAAGTAATGGATTGAATGGGGCAACAGGAGCGGCTGGCCCAACAGGTTTGCAAGGTGCAGCAGGCGCTGCCGGAACTAACGGCACTAATGGTATAACCGGCGCTACCGGACCAAGCGGGCAGGATGGGGCCACCGGTGCTCCGGGACCGCAGGTTGTAACCAACACCTTAGCAATATCAGGCGACACGCTGACTTCTACCATAAACGGGGTTTCTCAATCAGTAAATCTTGGTACATTAAACGATACCATGACCCTTATAGCCAGCAATAACCGGGCTACCAGGGTTGAAACTCAACAGAGCAACGACAGTACGGTAACTGTTACCCTTGGCGGTGTTGGATATTATAAATTCAGAAAACCAACCATAGAATATAACAACACTGGTGGCTCGGTTTATCTGGGTACTTCAGCCGGTTCTAAAGATGACCTGAATTTTGAATATAATACCGGTTTGGGAGCTAATGCCCTGCAATATATGGTGAGCGGTTACTATAATGTGGCGGTGGGCGACCAGGCACTGCAAAGCGATGCTACGGGTATCAAAAATACAATAGTGGGTGTTTTGGCACTGGCAAATAATCAATCGGGCTCTAATAATACTACGTTAGGATATAAGGCTGGCTATACAAACACTAACGGCTCAGGAAACGTATTTATTGGCTGGGCGGCTGGTGTAAATGAAGCCGGCAGCAATAAACTTTATATCGACAATGGGGGTAACAGTAACCCGCTCATTTATGGCGATTTTAGCAGAAAGCATCTTACCATTAACGACAGCCTTACGGCCAGGTACTTGCAAATGACCAATGGTGCTGCGGCGGGCTACGTTTTGCAAAGCGATGCTTCGGGCAATGGCACATGGGTAAGTGATTCCACGCTTACCGCCGCTAACGCGTGGGCTTTGAAAGGGAATGCAGGCACTATCGCAGGCACTGATTTTGTGGGCACAACCGATGCAAATGACCTTGTTTTTAAAACAAACAGTGTTGAAAACATGCGAATTTTAAATGCCAACGGAGCGGTTGGAATCGGAACGAATGCTCCGGCTGCGCGACTTGAGGTTGTTTCACCCGCCACAACCATATTGGCCCTAAGCGGCAACACTAACAGTAACGCGGCCATCCAAATCGGGCGTACCGCTGCAGAGGCTACTTTCGCTGTAGCATCCTCCAATCTGCAATACTCGCTTTCGGCGGTTGCAGGCGATCTTATTATCAGGACCGAATCTAACACAGCCCACCTGTTTTTAAATAATGGTGGCGGCGGGCCTGCCCTTACAGCTTATAACGGCCTGGTGGGTATTGGAACTTCCAATCCTTCGGTTAAATTAGATGTAGAAGGGGGAAGTTCACCGATATTTAAGCTGGCTGACGGAACGCAGGGCGCCGGCGAAGTGCTGATAAGCGATGCCAATGGTAATGCCTCATGGGCAAACCCAGCCACCTCGGTGGTAGTGGCAGGAACAGGACTAGCCTATAGTGGCACGACCCTTAACAGCGTTTGGACACAATCAGGCAATAATATTTATAATAATAATAGTGGTTATGTAGGTATAGGCACTAACTCCCCTGCATCTCTGCTTGCCAATACAGCAACCAATATTATCGGCACTGATGGTAACGGTGTTAATCCCCCCAGCCTTACATGGGCTATGAATACCAATGGGTATACAGCGGCATTCTATAACGGCAGTACGGTAGGCAATGCCATGGGCCTGGCGGTAAAAATTGCAGGCACAACCTCAACGAATAAACTGCTGGACCTGTCTACTTCCACATCCCAAACTGCGCAAGGCACCAGCGTAATGGCTGTATTGGGCAATGGTAATGTGGGTATTGGCACAGGCACCCCTGGTGCTCCGCTGGATGTGGTGCCATCGGGTGGCAAAGATGTGTTGCTGGGAGGTGGCAATACCACTGGCTCCGAAATTAAACTGACCAACACAGGCACCACACATTTCTCTATTTACAACTCAGGCTCCAATTACCTTACCATAGCCAACACCAGTGTGCTTTTCAATACCAATGTAGCCGGTACCCCACTGATGAGCATATCCGGTGGTGGCAACGTCGGAATAGGCACTACCACTCCTGATACCACGTTACAGGTAGTTGGCAAAACCAGTACTACTTATTTCCAAATGACCAACGGTGGCACTGCAGGTTACCTTTTGCAAAGTGATGCTTCGGGTAATGGCACTTGGATAAACCCCAATACCTTGTCCCTGGGCTATTGGTCGTTAACAGGCAATGCGGGCACTACATCCAGCAATTTTGTTGGCACTACCGATAATAATCCGCTTTATTTCCGAACTAATAACAACCGCGTGGGTTATCTGCCAACCGGTACTAACGGTAATATTGCTTTGGGTTACTTATCAGGGCTTTCCAGCGGCAACAGTAATATCAACCTGGGTAATTATTCCGGCGTTAATGGTGGCTCGGGTTCATCTAACGTTGGCATTGGCTCCAGCACTTTATTTTCAAATACGAGTGGTTCATCTAACGTGGCCATTGGCCAATCCAGCCTGGTATTTAACCAGGGCGGTACCGGTAATACCGCGGTGGGCGCGCAAAGTATGGCAGCAAATACCAGCGGTGGCTATAATACTGTAATGGGTGATTATGCTTTATCGGGCGATGTTTCGGGTAACAATAACGTGGCTATTGGTACTAATGCTCTTTTATTGAACACCTCGGGCAGCAACAACGTTGCTTTAGGTTATGATGCAGGCTCGCAAAACACCGGTAGCGGTAACGTATTTATTGGCTATACTGCGGGCGATCAGGAAACGGGCAGTAATACACTTTACATAGCTAACACAGGCACCTCAAGCCCGTTGATTTATGGAAACTTCAGCACGGGTCGGGTAGGGTTAACCACGTCATCTCCGCTTTCAACGCTTGATGTATACGGCAACGCTTTGGTAAGGGGAACTAACACCAATACCCCGGCTACTCCGGTTGCAGCGTTTGAACTGGAGACCGGCCGGAGCGTTGGCAGTGCTTTAGCCAGTGGACAAACTACAGCCGACATTGCCATACAATGGGGCGGTGGTGGCTACAGGCATTTTATTTCAACCAGGCATAATGCCGCCGCCGGCAGTAATCAGAATGCCATTGATTTTTACCTGAATAACAGTGGCACCTCAGGTGGTTCATCAGCACCCGGAACCGGCAACGTAGAGGCCATGAGCATTACTGCTAACGGTGTGGGCATTGGCAGCAGCACCCCATCTGCCATGTTACATGTAACGGGCAGCGGTTATCTGGGTGAATTGTTTCAGTCTTCCAACTCAATCGGTAATTGGATTTCTATGAATAATACCACATCGGGCTCGCAGTGGTTTCATATGATTGCAACCGGCACTGGCAACGGTGAAGGTGCCGGAAAGCTACTCTTTACCGGTGGCCCTTCCCAAGGTGTTGTTGCCAATTATTTTATGTCTTTTAACGATACCAGCGGTTATGTGGGGGTCAACACTCCGTCGCCCAACAGCACGCTCAATGTTAATGGTAGTGTATCTACGCAATATGCTGTTGCCAACAGCGCCACCTATACCCTTACTGCATCTGATTATACCGTTCGCAGGTTTGGTGGGTGTAACAATATCGTATTCCCCGATGCTACAACCTGCAAGGGCCGTATATACATTATCATCTCCAGTAACGGGGCTGGCTCTAATGTAGGTATTAGCCCTATTAACGGCCAGATTGTGTATGATGATGTAAGCAATACCAGCTACACCTATATCGGGCCTAACCAGCGTTTGCAGGTGCAAAGCGATGGTGCTAACTGGATAGTGATTGGCAATTAATAGCGGCCCCAACCTGCCCTCCCCGGAGGGGAGGGTTCTAATGCACCCTTTAAATGGAGGGCAAAATTTGATATTGTGAAGAAATTTAAAAGTCCTTCCCTTCGGGGAAGGATTTAGGATGGGGCTGATTTGTTTTTTTATATTTGCCGCCATTATGAAAAAGACACTTGTTATAGCTTTAACGCTGGTGCTGGCATTGGGTATTTTTTCATGCCGCAAAAAAGGAGAGAAGCCTGTTGATTCTAACCTGGCCGCCGAGATTTTTACTGATACTACGCAAATTGCCTTTGTGGATTCGGTAAACTTTACTTTTGATACCATTAACCAGGGCGATAAGGTAGAGCATGATTTCAGAATTAAGAACGTGGGTGAAAAGAACCTGGTTATTGCCCGTGCTTTTGGTTCATGCGGTTGCACGGTGCCCCAGTATCCTAAAGACCCGATTAAACCGGGCGAAGTGGCTACTATACACGTTACCTTCAATTCAGCAGGTAAATCTGATTTTCAGAACAAGGATGTAACATTGGTTTGTAATACGCCATTGCGGAACGAAAAATTACATTTGCACGGATTTGTAAAAGTTAATAAATAGTATAAAAAACAATCAATTATGGATAGTATAGGCTTATTATTTTTAGGAGGTATGTTTGTGGTAATGTGGTTGTTTTTTATCCGTCCACAGCAAAAGCAGGCCCAGCAGGCAAAGGATTTTCAGGCAGGGCTTGATAAGGGAGCGAGAGTGGTTACCACTGGTGGCATCCATGGCAAAGTTATTAAGGTAGATGATAACTCGCTGATGCTTGAAATTGACAACAACGTAAAAATTCGTATTGAGAAGTCGGGCATATCCATGGAGATGAGCCAGGCAGCTTATGGTGGAGGTGAGGCTGAAAAGAAGTCTGAGGCACCGGCTGCTAAATAATCTTAAAATAAATTCGCACTTAAACGGCGCAGGGTATAATATATACCTGCGCCGTTTCGTTTTATATAAGGATGCAATCACCCGTTTCATCTTCCGTTACTTTTTGGTGCTGCGGGTATTGTATCCAAGTACAAAAGTTTCGCACGGAGGCACGGAGAAAACAGCCGGGAATATATTATTATTAAAGACAGATTAAAAAGTGCAGTTGAAACAATTGGATTCCTCTGTACTATATCTCCGTGCCTCCGTGCGAAACTGTATTCTGTATTCCTCCCTGCCCTCAAAAATTCTAAATAGATTCGCATGAAAAGAAAAGCGCAGGCACAACATCCAATGCTAAAAGCAGGTATAACAGGGGGAATAGGAAGCGGCAAAACCACCGTTTGCAAAATGTTTGAAAAGCTGGGTATGCCCGTATACTACGCCGATGACCAGGCCAAATACCTGATGCAACACGAACACTTTTTAATAGACCAGCTAAAGAAAAACTTTGGCGAAGATGTATATGCAAACGGCAAGCTTGACCGAAAGCTGCTGGCAGGTAAGGTGTTTAATGACCCTGCCCGGCTGGCCCTTTTAAACTCGCTGGTGCACCCGGCAGTGTTCAGGGATACCGAGCGTTGGATGGAGGAGCAGAAGGAGAAAAAAGTGCCTTATGTGCTTAAAGAAGCTGCCCTGCTGGTGGAAACCGGCTCATATAAAGCACTGGATAAACTTATTGTGGTTACCGCCCCATTGGATACCCGGGTGCAACGCGTAAGTGAGCGCGATAAAACAAACGAGGAGGAAATAATGGCCAGGGTAAAAAATCAGTTACCGGAAGAGGAAAAAGTAAAACTGGCTGATTTTGTAATTACCAATACAGGCAGCCTCGAAGAACTGGAACAACAGGTTTTAAAAATTCATGAGCAAATGATTGAGGAAAATTCGAAATTAGCGGTTTGAATGCAGTGCTTATGAAAGGACCCCTACGTATTGGAATATTAGGCGGTGGACAATTAGGAAGAATGTTGCTTCAGAGTGCCGCCAACTATCATGTTGAAACATTTGTGCTCGAATCGGGCAATAACCCACCTGCCTCATCAGTAAGCCATCATTTTGTGGGTGGCGATATCCGCGATTTTGAAACGGTTTACAAATTCGGCAAGCAGGTGGATGTGCTTACCATCGAAATTGAAGATGTAAATATTGAAGCGCTGGTAAAACTGGAAGAAGAAGGGCTGAAGATATATCCCCGGCCATCTGCTTTACGCATTATCAAAGATAAAGGGCTTCAAAAAGAATTTTATAAACTGCATAACATTCCTACATCCGAGTTTCACATTATTCACCGCAAGCATGAACTGCACAGTTATATCAATTTTTTACCGGTAGCCCAAAAGCTGCGTAGTGGAGGTTACGATGGAAAAGGAGTTGAGATACTGCGCGAAACTGAGGATTTCCATAAAGCGTTTGATGCCCCCAGCGTGGTTGAGCGCCTGGTTTCCATTGATAAAGAAATATCCGTAATTGTTGCCCGCAACGAAGCGGGTGATACTGCCGTTTATCCTGCTGTAGAAATGGTTTTTGATCCCCGTTATAACCTGGTAGATTATCTGCTTTCACCAGCTAACATTACTGTGCAGCAACTGGCCTCTGCCCAAAGTATTGCGCTTGAAGTAGTAAACGCCCTTGGCAGCCCCGGTATTTTTGCCGTTGAGATGTTTTTAGATATTGATGGTAAAATTCTGGTAAACGAAACTGCACCGCGCACCCATAACAGTGGCCACCAGAGCATTGAAGGCAATTACTGCAGCCAATACGACATGCAAATGCGGGTGCTGCAGGATTTCCCGTTAGGCGATACATCGGCCGTAAAACCTTCCCTGATGCTTAATTTAATAGGGGAGCCGGGCCACAGCGGGCCGGTTAAATACGAAGGGCTAAAAGAGGTGTTGGCACTTAAAGACGTATACGTTCACCTCTATGGAAAGCACGACACTAAACCCGGCCGCAAAATGGGCCATGTAACCATCGTCGGCGAAAGCAAGGATGAACTGTTTGATAAAGCAAAATTTATAAAGGGGAAATTGAAGGTGGTGAGTTGAACTTCATGCGCTCTTAACCCGGTATTATTTTTCGTATTTTTGAATCAAAGCAATTATCATGGCTGCCATTGTAGCATTTAACACCACGGTCAAAAATATAGTTAGTGAGGTTGTTAAGTTTGACAAAACTGAGCAGGAATCAATATTGGCTTATCTGCGCGCAAGGCGCATACAAAAAAAGCCCGCCAGAAAATTAGTAACAGACCCAAAGCCCCTCACCATGGCTACTATTGATGCAATAAAGCATAAATCGCGTAAAAGTGCGGGTAAATAGATACGTTCTGGATGCAAATGTTTGGGTTAGTTATATTATTACCCAAACCCAACACAAATTATTAAACCCGGTAGCGGAAGGTAATATTATTATTTTCACCTGCGATGAACTGCTTGTTGAACTGAGGCGGGTACTATTGTATCCTCAACTAAGTAAGTATAAAATTGATTTGCCTGCTTCGATAAGATTCGTCAGGGACATAAGTGTAAACTACCAACTTAACTACCCAATAAAAAGATATATAATTGCTGATCCTGATGATGATTATATTGTGGCTTTGGCGTTGCAGACTAATTCAGGCTTTATAACCAGCGGAGACAGGCATATACTTTCAGAAAAAGCAATCCTTGAAGCCAAATTCCGCAGGCTGAAGATACTGACGAAAGCAGAATTTGAAAAAAAGGTAATACGGTAATAGGCTCCAAAATATTATTGCAGCGCTAAGCATCAAAACGGCACATCCTCATCAAAATCTTCTTTTTTATGTTTCTTTTCGAAAGAAGCATCATCGCCTTCGTCCTCATTCATTTTTGAGGATATGCGTTTGAACTGTTGCTTGGTGCCGCCTTGTTGTATTTCCATGTATTGGTCGCTGGCGCCTATTTCATCAAAGTTTTCAAACTTGGCCAGGTGATTAATAAAGCGGGTCCGAACCGTTTTAACCGGACCGTTACGGTGCTTGGCTATAATTACCTCGGCAACGTCTTTAGTGCTGTTACCTTCGGCATCCTGCTCCAGGCCGTAGTATTCGCCCCGGTAAAGGAATATAACGATATCGGCATCCTGCTCAATAGCGCCCGATTCACGCAAATCCGAAAGGATAGGTTTCTTATCCCCACCCCGTGTTTCAACCGCACGCGATAACTGCGAAAGGGCTATAACCGGTATCTGCAATTCCTTGGCCAGTCCTTTTAACGAGCGCGATATCTGGCTTATTTCCTGTTCACGGTTACCGCCTTTGCCATCAATACTGCCGCTCATTAGCTGCAAGTAATCAATAACCACCAGTTGTATATCGTGCTGCTGCTTTAACCTGCGGCACTTGCTTCGTAATTCAAATACGTTAATGGCAGGGGTATCATCAATAAATATTGGTGCGCTCTTCAGGTTATCAATTTTTGAAGTAAGCTGTGTGTATTCGTAAGGCAACAAATTTCCTTTCCGTATTTTATCCGAAGGAATCTGCGTTTCCATCGACATTAAACGTTGTACCAGCTGCACCGAGGACATTTCCAAAGAGAATATAGCCACTCCCTTTTTATGGTCAACCGCCGCATTGCGTGCTAGGGCCAGCGTAAACGCAGTTTTACCCATGGCCGGGCGGGCTGCTACAATGATTAAATCGCTCTTTTGCCAGCCGCCTGTGGTGCGGTCAAGGTCCAGGAATCCGGAGGCCACACCATTCAGGTGGTCTTCGGTGTTTTCCATGCGGATATCAATCTCTTTCAACTCGCCCATTAATATTGAGCCTATGTCTTCCGAGTTTCTCTTTAAGCTGTTTTCAGCAATGGCAAACAGGTTTTTCTCTGCCTTATCCAGCAAATCAAAAACATCTGTGCTGTCCTCGTAGGCATCTTTAATAATTTCAGAAGAAGTTGAAATTAACATGCGCTGTATGTGCTTTTCGGCAATTAAACGGGCGTGGTATTCAACGTTGGCCGCCGAGCCAATTTTATTGGTAAGCTGGGCAACATAAAAAGGGCCGCCTGCACCATCCAGGTCGCCGTTCTTTTTTAGTTGTTCGGTAACAGTTAAAAGGTCAATGGGCGCCTGGTTCTGAAACAGCAAGCGGATAGCTCTCCAGATACGTTGGTGGGCATCTACATAAAACGATTCATCTTTCAGAATATCAATAACCTCGTTAATGGCGTTCTGCTCAATCATTACAGCGCCCAGCACTGCTTCCTCCAGCTCTTTTACCTGCGGAGGGAGTTTACCGTAATCGCTCATGTTCACTTCAGGGGTCGATTTCCTGAATTGCGATTTTTTCACAATTTCAACTGGTTCAGCCATAATCCATTTTATTAAGAGGCAAACAGTGTCAGAAGTAGAAATTCAGCCTCTGCTTACCCACCTTCGTTTTAAAGGGGTTGCAAAAATTCACTTTTCATTAACGATAACGAAATCTTTAGCACAAAAATTTTCTAAACGTTCCACAAACAGTTCCCCGCACTTTATCAACATTTTTCAGCTTTTTTCGGGAACCCGCTTTTAATATAAGCTAAAAATCCCTGCGTTTATTATTTTCATGAAGATAACTAAAAAACAGCTGGCAAATTGCACAGGGTGTTTATAATTGGAAGGGGAGTAGTACAGTAGTTATCGGGTTAAAACTTGGCAAAAAAAAGGCCGCCCCGAAGGACGGCCACCCACCTACTCACACTATGAAAGAAAAACTATTTAACTACTAAAAACTTATTTACGCTTACGTTTTCGCCATCCACAACACGCAGCATATAGAAACCGTTGCTTAAATGGCTGGTGTTAATGTCTACCTGCCGGGTTCCGGTTACTGAACCATGCATTACCTGTGCAACCACTTGTCCGCTTAAATCGGTAACATCCATGGTTACATCGCTGGTGCCAGTTAAGGATATTTTAGCTGTAATATGGTTGGCGGCAGGGTTTGGATATAATTGCAGGCCTACGCTGTTGGTAACGTCATTAACACCAGTGTAAATTGAAAGTGGAATGAAAGGGCCACCTGCTGCTAATGAAAGATACAAACCTAAGGCGGGGCCATTATTGTTTGCTGAAGGCGTTAAAAAGCCCGAGGCGTAAACCACACCGGCGCTATCTGCCAGGGTAGTTACATTGGCTACGTAAGAAACAATAGTGCTGGTTTCAGCCGAATCTTCCAGGTTCAGCACGTAACTTCCTGTTGGCAGTTCGATATACGAATGTGCCTGCTGGTATTTAATACCCTGAATAAGTGAACCTGCGACCGGAGAAACTACACTAACGGCAGGTGCATCAGTTGCACCATGAAAAACTGCCAGGTCAACATCGCCTGTGGTTGTAGCTACCCTACGGGCGCTGGGTATAATATCTAATGTAAATGCCGTGCTGATGCCTGATGGATTAGCTGCAAAACCACTGCCAACAACACCCGATGCTACAACTACATAATTTGAATCGGCAGCAACGCTGATATTAGGGAATGTAGCTAAAGCGCTTGTTACTGGCTGGCCAACCGGACCCACTGCAATAGTGTGATTTACACCTGCTAACACCGGAATAAAAGGTGTTGCCGTACGGAAATGGAACGAAGGGATTGCCAGGTTGCCATCAATAAATACGGCTACTGAATCGGCAGCAGGGTCGGCACAGTTGTGGGCTACCTGTACGTTGGCAAAGGTTTGTGATGGTAAAGTAATAACGGTTCCGTCAGGTAAAACAGCTATCAACTCAAACGAAGGGCCGTTGTTATTAGCTGATGGTGTAAGGAAACCAGATGCCAGCACAACCGCAGCACCGCCGCCTAAAGATGATACATCAGCCAGGTAATTACCTACCGCAGTGCTGGTGCCTGTGGCATAAACACTGATAGGATACCAGGTTGCAGGCACGGTTAAATAGCCGGTTGAGCTGCCGTATTGCAGGTTGGTTGCCAG
>CAISWS010000172.1 GCA_903889265.1 uncultured Bacteroidota bacterium | reverse complement strand
GGCCTAACACGTTTACTCCTTTCGGCCAAAAGCATTTTACGCCACTCGGCAATTTTTGTGTCGGTAGCATGAACTCCCGGCCTGCGCACCAGGTTATTTCTACCCTCAAAGTTTCCGTGTTCGCTAACATCGTAAACCTTTATAAATTGTTCAAAATCAGCACCTAAAATGGCCTTTAGTTCTTCATAACTCCAAACGTAAAACTTGCCCTCCTCGCCCTCGCTATCTGCGTCCAGCGCCGAGTAAAACCCTCCGCTGGCATCGCTTAATTCCCGTTCAATAAACTCACAAGTTTCATCCACCACCTGCTTGTATCGCTCGTTATGCGTAACCTGGTAAGCCTCGGAATACAAGGAAACCAGTTGGGCGTTATCATACAACATCTTTTCAAAATGCGGTATTTCCCAATCGGCATCTACCGAGTACCGGGCAAAGCCACCGCCTGCCTGGTCGTAAATACCGCCATTCATCATATTATCCAGCGTTACAGTAACCGCTTCCAAAGCCTTTTCGTTTTTGGTGTAGTAGTAATTGCGCAGCAAGTATTTGTAAACAACCGGCATGGGGAACTTAGGTGCCCCCCTTCGGCCGCCTTTCTGGTAATCCATCGTGCTGTCAATCTTTATAAAGACAGGAGTTCTATCAGCGGCTACAAAAGGCGTTTCGGGTTTGGCGGCAATGGTATCGGTAACCTGTATGCCCTTGGTAATTTCATCGGCACGCTCTAAAGCCTCGGCGCGGTGGTTTTTCCAGTAATCAACAAAATACATCAAAACCTGTTTCCAGTTTTCTTTGGGGTAATAGGTGCCGGCATAAATGGGGCGGCCATCGGGCAACACGATTGCGTTTAACGGCCAACCACCACGACCAGAAATTAACTGCACTGCATCCATATAAATCTGGTCCACATCGGGGCGTTCTTCCCTGTCAACTTTAATGCAGATAAAATGCTCATTCATAATGGCAGCTACAGCAGTGTCCTCAAAGCTTTCGTGCTCCATAACATGGCACCAGTGGCAGGCGGAGTAACCGATAGAAACTATCACCAGCTTATCTTCATCCTTAGCCTTTTTAAAGGCTTTATCGTGCCAGCCCGTCCAGTGCACAGGGTTATGGGCGTGCTGCAACAGGTATGGGCTGGTTTCGTTTATCAGGTCGTTTGTATAGGGGTGTTGCATAGTTGTGTGCGAATTACATGAAATTAGGTGAATGCTTAACCATAGGGGGAAGAGAAAGTTCAGCCCCTTCCGTTCCCGAAGGGGAAACCAAAGCCAATACAGTGCACGCTGATTTTTTATGATGATTATGATTGAATGCATTTTAACCTAAAGGTGGGGATAATTTTGGGCCGAAGAAGAAAGTTCATCCATCAAACAAAATTACTATTTCATTTTCTTTGAAAATAGCTGATTCTGCGCTATCTTTGTAAGCACATTTACCACCTGAAATCAATTTATTTTTTCTCAATTCTTCAGCCCTGCTTTTCAGGACATTAGCCAATAAAACTGTAAATTTTGTAAGAACTGTTTCTACTGTAAGAAATGGTTACATCGTAAGCATAAATACTGTCATCAAAACACAAATACTTCATGTCATAATGTGTATCTGGTAACTTCTGGTAACTGTGGTAACACCGGTAACCGTGGTAACTACTGGTAACCCCCTAAAGCTTATTTGGCCATCATTTAATATATAGTGCTATACCTAGTATTATGTAGTAGGTAGGATATTTTAAAAAATTAGCGGGTTTTATTTAAAAGGTAAACATCACTCCCTTTACACTTGTATACAAGTTTACAATAGAAACACCCCTTATAATATTTACACTTTGAGAATAAGAAGTGGTTACCACCTGTTACCGCAGTTACCAGCGTTACCACAGTTACCACCAGTTACCACTTACGTTTCTCATAACCCCAAAATTGTGTTTGAAAATCTCCGCCTTGTAAAGTGTGCATATTATGCCATTTGCCAGTTGTAACATGAATCTTTTTAACACAAGCTGCCGTAACAGACACCACAAACTACACATTAAAAAACACATAAAACAAAAACATGAACACTCTATTAAAATCCTCCCTCTTTGTTGGCATATTCTTCTTTGCCGCCTCGCTTAAAAGCGGACAATCAACTGAAGCCAACCGATTTAAAAGCGAAGGTTTCTTTACTGCATCTATTGACGGAAGGCCGTTTGATACCCGCACTTACGATAGGTATACCGCCGAAGTAGCGAAACCCGAAGATGCCAAAAGCACTGCCAGCACAGACCTAACCTTTTTTGCCGGTAACCACTACGACCAAAACGGCAACTTGTTTG
>CAISWS010000171.1 GCA_903889265.1 uncultured Bacteroidota bacterium | reverse complement strand
TATGCTTCCAAAGTCAAGAAAGAAAGCCAATGTACTGCTGCCGCTTAATGAACAGCAAGCAGCTATACTCAAATTACTGGAAGTGAAATTTTAGCCTTTATGGCAAAATTTGGCCGCAGGTGTCCCAATGCGGAAAACAGGAGCTGATCTTCAGTTGGGTTCAACACAATTTCAAAACCTAAGCTTTTGTTTCGCGTTTAAAATTAAAGTACGAGATTAAAGTAAGGATAGCTGAAATAAAAGTGAATGCCGCTGCCGCCGGAAAGAAGTAAATTATCTCATCTGCACCCCAAAATAAAAGGCAAATTCCGAGCAACAGAGCAAGCTTTTTTGCAAGATCGGAATCAGAGCCAGCCACTAACCATAATGCGGCGCTTATAAAAACCAACGCTATTGTGCAGGCATATCCAAATCCTTCATAAAATTCACCCATGCTATGTATGCTGCCCATAAACGGAAACTTATGATCCGTCATTTGAGAAATCACCGTAATCTTTTCGGGCTCTGTCGCTTTCTTCCATCCAATGGTTCCGAACGTATGGCCTATGGCGTGAACCAACATAAGAATTGCAGCAATCCGTAAAAGCAATTTTGGCTTCATAGTTTAATTTTTACAACCGGAAGAATACTGTTCCGTTTTAATTCATAATGTTTAAATATAAGCCGGGTGGTGGTTCAAAAAAAAGTTTTTCAAAAAAATATTTCAAAATATTTTGCGTAACCAATCGGTTTCCTGTATATTTGTAACCGATTAGTTACACATTTTAAATGAACCCATGAGAAGAGATGTTTTTCAGGCCATAGCAGACCCAACCCGAAGAGAGATAATAAATATGATTGCCCACCAGCGCTTAAATCTAAATGCGGTGGCCGATAATTTTGATGTAAGCCGACCTGCTATTTCAAAGCACATTAAAATTTTAACCGAATGTGGTTTGATAGTGATTGACAAACAGGGCCGCGACCACTACTGCGAAGCGCGCTTAGAAAAGTTGAATGAAGTATCCGACTGGGTTGAAAATTACCGTCAGTTCTGGGAATCGAAACTGGATTCATTGGAAATGTACCTTGACCAATTACAAAATAAAAAACCAAAGAAAAATGGAATCAAAAAAAGAAAGCAGCAATGATTTCGCAGGACGCGAAATGGCTGTATCGCGCTTATTAAACGCACCCGTTGAACTTGTTTGGGAAGTATGGAGCAAACCTGAACACATTAAAAACTGGTGGGGGCCTAACGGCTTTACAAATACGATTTCCAAAATGGAATTTAAATCGGGCGGCACGTGGGAGCTTGTTATGCATGGCCCCGATGGAACCGATTACCCCAACCAAAGCAGGTTTAAAGAAGTTATTAAGCACGAGCGGATTGTGTATGAGCATGTTTCAAAGCCCTCGTTTATAACCACTGTAACGTTTACCCCGCAAGGCAAAAAGACCCTTATAAACTGGCACATGCTGTTTGCCAGCAAAGAAGAATTTGAATGGGTAGTTAAAACCCACAAAGCAGATAAAGGCCTTGAGCAGAATATTGAAAAAATGGAAGCCTACCTGGCTGCATATCAACCACAGGATTTTCATTGCAGCATCTCAGTCAGCGTTTCAGCCAAAGAAGCTATGGAAAAAATAGGCAACGTTAATCAATGGTGGGCTAAAAACTTTAAGGGCAACGCACATAACCTGAGCGATGTTTTTACAGTAACCTTCGGCGAAACATTTGTAACATTTAAAATATCAGAAGCAGTACCAGAAAAAAAGGTGGTGTGGCAGGTTACCGATTGTTATTTGCACTGGCTTAATGACAAAACCGAATGGAGCGGAACCCAGGTTATTTGGGAGGCATCAAACATCAACAGCACCACCCAAATTGATATGACGCACGTTGGCCTAGTACCAACTGTAGAATGCTACAACGATTGCGAAAAAGGCTGGAACGGGCATATAAAAGGCAGCCTGTTTAATTTGATGACAAAAGGCAAAGGAAGCCCCGAGTAATAGTAACCACCTAAATTCAAAATATGAACGCACCTTTAATTATAGAGCGCACCTACAACGCACCCATACAATTGGTATGGAAAGCGCTGAGTGATAACAACGAAATGAAAAAGTGGTATTTCCAGCTACCGGAATTTAAACCCGAGGTAGGCTTTCAGTTTCAGTTTAACGGAACAAGTAAGGACGGCAAACCAAAACTTCACCTTTGCCAGGTTACGGAAGTGGTACCCGGCAAAAAGTTAACCTATAGCTGGGCTTACGCCGGCGTTACCGGTATTAGCTTTGTAACCTGGGAGTTATTCGCCGAGGGAGAAAAAACCAGGTTAAAGCTTACCCATGCCGGTTTAGATACCTTCCCGAAAGAGAACCAGAATTTTGCCAGGGAGAACTTTGAGGGTGGTTGGGCTACTATTCTTGGAACCTGGTTGAAGGAATTTGTGGAGGCAGGCCCTTCCGTTTCTGAATAGTTAAGCTGAAGTAATTTTTGCGCAGGATGGCAGCTTAGATAACTTTTAAAAAGTTGTCTAAGCTGTGTGCGCGCAAAAAAGGGTGGCTGTTTGGGTTAGGTCAGAACCATCCAAGATGCGTCATTGCGATGCTTTGCGAAGCAATCCGGTATTGGGAATTGGCCGGATGCACAAATGC